>QHZE01000457.1:27085-28311 GCA_003225335.1 Acidobacteriota bacterium | reverse complement strand
ACGGGTTTGCCGTTGCGGCAGATGAGAAATTTCTCTCCCTTCTCCGCGATTTCCGCCAGCACGGATGATAAACGGGTTTTAGCTTCGTGAACGTTCAGAATCTTCATTCCAACCTTCCTTTGACTAACAAAACTAGACTAAGTTAGTCCAGATGTCAACACCGCGTGTAATTAGCACTGTGAGTCACGTTCCGTTGCTGCGCCGAGTTATGTCGAGGGGTACTGAAACGAAGACGCTCTCTGCACGGCGTGCATTGCGTAAGGTGGTATAGTGGCACTATAGAAAAATGGTATAGTGGTAAAATAGAAAAAGATGGCAAGGGCTAATCAGAGCAAGAAGAGAGCCTCCAAGCAGCCCGGCCCGAAGCTTAAGATCACTCTCAGCATGTCTCGATCTGCTTTGGCCGCTCTGGATCGTGTCCGGGCTAAACGCCTCGAGCGCGGAGGGGGTCGCCGCGAGGTTCAGAACAGCGCGTTAGTCGAGGAAGCGATCGAATTGCTCAGACAAAAGGAAGGGATTTAGGGAGACGGACTAATGGGGAAACAGCCCTCCTGGCCGGGGCCGACGCCGACCAAGAGAAGCGACTCTTCTGGCACACGCTGTTCAGGGAGGAGAACGACCCCTACGTCAAGATGCTGGAGAACGTCTCTTACGCCAGCTTTTTCCTCGCAATGGTGCCGCGTCTTGACATCGAGAAAAATCTTCCCAGGATCGAATTTGTTGTTCCCTCGCCAACGGGCTTGCGTGATGAGGACCCGTGGGAGACCGCAAGCGAGCATCGAAATCGGTTGATTAACGCTCTGTATGAAAACGGGTTCGATGTCTCCGCCGAGCATTCCATGTTCAAGTCAAGCGCCGTGATTGACGTCTTGCCACGGCTTCTGATTCGCGCGCATGACACCGTTAAGTACTTGGCTGCGGAGCTGCTATCAAGCGTGCAGGAGTATGTGGGCTATTATTTGGCGCGGTATGCGAACACCAAGAGGTTCCGCGGCATCAAGGTGCGGCCCTTCACAAGAGAGGAACTCAAATTGTTGTATGACCAGCTAAAACGCGAGCGAGAGTTGCAGGCAGGGGCGTCGGAGACACCGCCAATGCTCGGTCGGTGAGCGCCCACGCTTGGCATGATTGACGCCCTTCGGCCAGGGTAATGCACTGCGTTATGGCGGGGCCGGTGGCGTGCGAGAGTTGCGCGTACGCTCTGGCCCCGTGTGGGCAAGGGGCCT
>QHZE01000457.1:0-27071 GCA_003225335.1 Acidobacteriota bacterium | reverse complement strand
CTGATTTGACACGAGCGTCGGATACGGCGGGCTGCCCAACGATGAGGGGGAGATCGAGCTGGACGCGAGTGTCATGAATGGCCTCACGTACCGTTGCGGCGCGGCAGGGGGCGCTCAAATTCATCAGACCCCATCCAGGGTCGCACGCCTGGTGATGGAATGTACCGATCACATGTTCCTTGTGGGCTGAAGGCGCGTTGCGCTTTGCCCTGCGGATGGGTTTCAAGAAAGAAGACCTTCTGACCGACGAGTCCCGCAAGAAATGGCTGGAGTGGAAGGCAAAACTTCCATCAATAGGAATTTGCTTTACGGGTCCGGTCGAGGATTGGGGTGGCTATATTCTTGGCGCTGTCAATCCCGGGGCCACTCCAGGGCGCGGCGAGCCACCTCGAACGCGGCCTGCGGCTTGCCGAGCCGGCGCGAATTCGCTTTCAGCTGCGCGAGACGCTCCGGCTCGCCGAGCAGTTGCGTGAGCTTGTGTGGCAACGTGGCGATGTTACTGAGCTTGATCGCGGCGCCGTTCTCCAGCAGGAAATCGCTGTTGCGGCTCTCCTGGCCAGGGGTGGGGTTGACGATGGCCATGGCGGCGCCGCGGGCGAGCGCCTCGGACGTGGTCAGGCCGCCCGGTTTCGAGAGCACGATATCGGCCACGGCCATCAGCTCGTCCATTTGGTCCGTAAAGCCAAGAGTCTTCGCGCGATGACGCGACGGAACCTCGACCTGTTCCAGTTCCCTCCTGGCTTCCTCGTTTCGCCCGGCGACCACCACGATCTCCAGCGGCACTTCGATTGCCAGCACCGCGCGGTAAATCGCTTCGATCGGTCCGACGCCAAACCCCCCGGCCAGCTGAATCAGAACCGGCCGGTCGCCGGTCAATCTCTGCCGCTCGAGGCAGGCGGCCCGGTCCGTGGGCCGGCTGAAGACCGGGTGGATCGGAATCCCGCTGACGGTCGTAGCCGTCGCCGGCACGCCCCAGTGTTGCAGGTACACGGCCCCTTCGTCGGTCGCCGTGAAATAACGGTCGCACGGTTGGTTGACCCAGAGACGATGCGTTTCGAAATCGGTGGTGGCGGTAAACTGCGGCGTAGTCAGCTCGCCCCTTCGGCGCAATGAGGCGATCATCTCGGCCGGCAGGAAGTGCGTGTTCACGATGATGTCCCACGGCTCGTCACGCAGAAAGCGCAGAAGCGGCCGCAGGTTCAGCTTCTCTACCGTCAGCCGCAACCGGTCGGACTTCCGCCGCGAGGATGGCGGCCGGTCGAGCAGGTCGTAGAAGTAGCCGAGCACGTGCGGCGCCTTGTTCACCAGATCCAGGTACGCTTTGCCGTAAACCCGCCGAAATGCGGCGTTGGTGAGACCGAGCACGTCCATGCTCTTCACGACCGCGCTGGGATCGAGCTCCCGAAGAGCCAACTCCACGGCCTGAGCCGCTCGGAGATGTCCCGCGCCTACCGATGCCGACAAAACCAACACGCGTTTGGCCATGTCTTAATCCTGGACGGTTGCGTCAGCCACGCGGTGAGAGCCGCCGAATCGAGAGCCCGCACGAAAACGCAAAGGCACAAAGGCTGGTAAAGAACTCGGTTGAGGATAATTCTCCGCACGGCCTCATTATCGTGGTTCGTCGCCACACGCACCAGCGGTTTCTCCACTTAGGGGTAACCAGATCGAAAACTCTTCGTGATTCTTTGCGTCTTCGCGTCTTCGTGGTGGATTGGGTCCGGCCTTTACCACGAAGACGCGAAGACACGAAGAATCGCCAAGTTTAAATAGCGCGATCGGGGTAGCCTGACGCAGATGTTGATGTTAGAGTAGGCCAAACTTTACGCCAGGAAAGGAAAGCCGCCTATGCGCAAAGGTCTGGTAACGCCGGCAGCCTTCGCTCTCATGGTGTGGGCTGAATTGGCTTGCGGGCAAGATCCCCGCGGATCGATCCTGGGGCGCGTCACCGATTCGAGCAACGCCGTCGTTCCGGGCGTGGAGGTGCGCGCCACGAACGTTGCGACCGGCGTCACGGCCTCCGGGGTTGCGAACGAAGGAGGGAGCTACAACATTCCGTTTCTTCTTCCCGGCACATACAGGATTCGCGCCGAGATCCCCGGCTTCAAGACCTACGTCCGCGATGGAATCCAGGTTCGGGTGAGCGAGACTGTGGAGCTGAACATACAGATGGAGGTGGGTCAGATCAGCGAGACCGTGATCGCGACGGCCGAGACGCCGTTGCTCGACACGGCCGGCTCCTCGCTCGGCCAGGTGGTCGACGAGCGGCGCGTGCTCGAACTCCCGCTGTTTGCCGGAAACCCGATGGAGCTGACGCTGCTGACTCCCGGGGTCGTCAACACGACCGACATGCGTCTACGGAAGGCCGCCTTCAACAACGCGCCGTCCCAGATTGCGACCGATGGCAACGGTCAGTACAACAACGAATTTCAGATCGATGGGGTCTCGAACACCTTCGCAGTCGGAAACGGCACCGCGCGCGTCGCCTTCAGCCCGCCGGCGACGGCGATCAAGGAGTTCAAGATAGAGACGAGCCCCTACGATGCAAGCGTCGGGCACACGATCGGCGCCGTGACGAACGTAAGCACGGCCGGCGGCACAAACGAACTGCACGGCGAGGCGCACTTCTGGGAGCGCAACAGCGCGTTCGACGCGCCGAATTTCTTCAACAACAAAAACAACACGCGCCCGGCGGTCTACCAGGACCACCGTTACGGCGCATCGGCCGGCGCTCCCGTAGTGCTCCCGGGCCTCCGCGACGGCAGGAACCGGACTTTCTGGTACTACGCCTGGGAATCCAATAAGTGGGGCGTTCCGGGAACGCAGACGAGCACCGTGCCGACGCCGGCCGAGCGCCGGGGCGACTTCTCCGAACTGCTGCGGCTCGGAAGCCGGTACCAGATCTACGATCCGGCGACCACGACGCCGGCGGCCGGCGGCCGATTCAGCCGCCGGCCCTTCGAGAACAACATCATTCCGCAGACCCGCCTCGATCCCGTCGGCCAGAAGCTCCTCGGTTTCTACCCCCCGCCGAACCAGCCGGGCACGGCCGACGGCCGCAACAATTTCTTTTATGCCACGAAGGCGCTCGAGGACTACTACGTCCACCTGGTCCGGATCGACCACTCTTTCAGCGACAAGCACCGGATGTTCCTGCGCTTGCACTACGACTTCTGGGAGGAGGACAAAAATGACATCTTCGGCAACCGCGTCAACAGCATCATTCTGAACCGCATCAACCGCGGCTTTGCCTTCGACGACGTTTACGTGCTCAATTCAAAGATGGTCCTGAACGCGCGTTACGGGCTCACCAGCCAGGACTTTCCCGAGCGCCGAGCCATCCAGGGATTCGACCTTGCCTCGCTCGGTTTTTCACCCAGCCTCGTCGGTCTGGTCGAAAAACGGCTTGCGACTGTCCCGCGCGTCAGGGCCGGCGGCTATACCCGATTCGCCAACTGGGAAAGCGGCGACGGCACCAACACCGGCCTCACCCACAGCGTGAACGGAAACGTCACGCTCCTCCAGGGAAATCATAATCTGAAATTTGGCGTCGACGCCCGAGCCTACCGCGCCTTCGGGAACCGCTATCCGCTGTCGGTGTCGCCCGACCTCGATTTCGCCAACACCTACACGCGCGGCCCGCTCGACAACTCCGCGTCGGCGCCGATCGGCCAGGAGCTTGCGGCGCTCCTGCTCGGCGTTCCCGCGGGGTCGATGGCGCGCTCGGCCAGCTTTGCGTTGCAGGACACTTTCTTCGCCCTTTACCTGCACGACGATTTCAAGCTGAGCTCGAAGTGGACCGTGAACATCGGTCTGCGTTACGAGCTCGAGACGCCCATGACCGAGCGCTTCAACCGCCTGGCCGGCGGCTTCGCCTTCGACCAGCCCAGTCCTATCGAAGCGCAGGCCCGCGCGAATTACGCGCTCAACCCGATACCCGAGCTCGCGCCGGCGAACTTCCGTGTGGTGGGAGGGCTTACTTTCGTCAATAACGGCGACCTTGGGCGGAGCCCATTCCGCGGGGAGAGGAACAACTTCCAGCCCCGCTTCGGCATTGCCTACCGGCTCTTGCCGAACACAGTGGTGCGCGCCGGATACGGGCTCTTCCATGACACGATCGGGGTGAACAGCACAGCAGCTATTCAGACCGGATTCTCCCAGTCGACCCCAATCCAGGCGTCTCTCGACAGCGGCCTGACCTTCGTCGCGACGAACGCCAACCCGTTTCCCAGCGGCTTGCGCGAGCCGCTCGGCGCCGCGGGCGGCCTGACGACCAATCTTGGGCAGCCGATCGGCTTCTTCGACCGCAATCTGAAGCAGCCGTATGCGCAACACTGGTCGCTGGGTCTGCAGCAGATACTGCCGCGGCATTTCCTGGTAGAAGCGACCTATGTGGGAAACCGGGGAACGCGCCTCGGCGCGGTCCGCCAGTTGAACAGCACGCCGGCCCAGTACCTGAGTGCCAAGCCGGCGCGCGACCAGGCGACGATCGATTTCCTGACCGTTCAGTTCCCGAATCCCTTCGCGGGGATCGACCCGATCTACGGGGCGCGTATTTCGCGCGCGAATCTGCTGCGACCCTACCCGCAGTTCGGCGACATCTCGGTCGAAGAACCGATCGGCTACTCGTGGTATCACTCGCTCCAGACCCGCGTGGAGCGGCGCTTCTCGGAGGGCTTCACCTTCCAGCTCGGCTACACATGGTCGAAGCTGATGGAGGCGGTCGAATTCCTCAACCCGACCGACTCGTTCCCCTACGAGTCGATCGGAGCATTCGATCGAACCCACAGGCTGGCGATGAGCGGAATCTGGGAGATCCCGGTGGGCCGCGGCCGGCGTTTCGGCGGGAGTCTGCCGGTTCTGGCCAACGCGATTGCCGGAAGCTGGCAGATCGGCCTCGTCGTGACACGCCAGTCCGGACCGCCGCTTGGCTTCGGCAACGCTCTCTTCACCGGCGACATCAAGAACATCACTCTACCGAAGAGCCAGCGCGACGCCGATCGCTGGTTCAACACCGAAGCGGGGTTCAACCGAAACACGGACGAGCAACT
Source organism: Acidobacteriota bacterium (assembly GCA_003225335.1). Classification (GTDB taxonomy): domain Bacteria; phylum Acidobacteriota; class UBA6911; order UBA6911; family UBA6911; genus Gp18-AA60. The sequence continues at coordinate 22,020 of QHZE01000457.1, read as the reverse complement.
GGATCGCAACATCCGGACCTTCCCGCTTCGCTTCAGCGGGATCCGTGGCGACGGCCAGGCTCGCTGGGATTTCTCGATGATCAAGAACTTCGGCGTGGGCGAGCGGGTCAAGATCCAGTTCCGAGCCGAGGTGTACAACGCCTGGAATCACGCCAACCTCGGCACGCCGATCACGACGCCGACCGACTCGGACTTCGGCGAGATCACGAGCACGACCTCCGACGCGCGCACCTGGCAGTTCGCCCTGAAACTTTCGTTCTGAGCTCCCGACAGGATGACAGGGCCCGACGAGTTGCGGGAAGCCAAGCTCGAGAAGAATTTAAGCGCTTTATTCACCACGGAGACACGGAGTACGCGAAGGTGCACGGAGAACCCTGACGCCTCTGTGAAGTCTCCGTGCCCTCCGTGTCTCCGTGGTGAAACAGGACATGTTGCCGCTGAAGGGTTACTGTCCGAAGCGCAGCGGATTGTTGGGGGGGGACAAGAGGGCAGGATTTATTTATTTGATCCTCGAAGGCTCTTGAGATCCGTGCATCCTGTCCATCCTGTTATCCTGTCTAAGCAGTTATCCTGTCACAACACCGGCCATCGACAGACTGGCCTTTCGCTTGACACTAAGAATTGCACAACCGTATGCTGACGTTGTCTTCCGGATTTCGGGCGTAAGATCCCTGACGCCTGCCAACGACAGAACACAGTTCGACGAGATAATACATCTCCACGGCTCCACCTCCTGGCACGGCGTCAGCACGCACACGCGGACGGAGAAGAGACCTCCAGCTCGGGGGTGTCGTCTGGATCCGCCAATCACGTCACACTCAGGAGATTTGTGATGTCGAGACAGCTCAGATCCTTCGCTTTGCTGGTTGCTGTGCTGATCCTTGCAGGAGAATCGGCTTTGGCTCAAGATCGAGGCACGATCACCGGCGCCATCACCGATCCCTCGGGTGGGGCCGTGCCCGGCGCCACGGTGACAGCAAAGAATTCGAATACGGGGCTCACTCAAACCGTCGCGACAGGTACTGACGGCTTGTACACCTTTCTCTACCTTCCCGTGGGCACGTACACAGTCGTGACCGAGATTCCCGGCTTCCGCAAAGCCGAGGCATCCGGGGTGCTGGTGAGCGTGAACACAACGGTCCGTCTCGACATGCAGCTTACCGTCGGCGGAGCCGACCAAACCGTGGAGGTCACTGCCACGGCGCCTTTGTTGACGACGGAAGGATCCAATCTCGGCAAGGTCGTGCCGACGAAGGCCATCATGGATCTGCCTTTGTTCATAGGCGGCGGACTGAGGAGCACGATGGCCTTCGTCATCCTGACACCGGGTGTCATCGGGGATCAAGGCAACCCGCGCATCGGGGGCGGCTTGCTGGACGGTCAGAGCGAAAAGTTCGACGGCGCCGAAGCGAACAGCGAGCGCCGGAACGATCCGGGCTTTGTTGGCGTCAGCGTCGAGGGCCTGCAGGAGTTCAAGGTGCAGAGCAGCGGCTACTCCGCCGAATTTGGGCGCACTTCGAATGGCGTGATCAACTTTGTCTCGAAGTCCGGCACAAACGAGCTTCACGGTAGCGCCTTCATGTTCCTGCGCAACGAGGCGCTCAATGCCCGCGGGTTCACGTTCGGACCGGGGACGCGCCAAATCAGACGGCAGATCAACCCGGGTGGCAGCATCGGCGGACCCGTCTATATCCCCAATGTGTTCGACGGCCGAAATAAAGCATTCTTCTTCTTCGCCCTTGAGAACGCTCACTTCAAAGGCGGCAGCCCGTCGAATCTGATCACCGTGCCGATCAACGAGTTCCGCAACGGTGACTTCCGCAAGTACACGGACGCGGCCGGGAACATGATTCCGCTCTACGATCCGATCGACGCCAATGGAAACATCATTACCGACGCCTTCGCTCGGCCGCGCTTGGCCTGCAACGGGGTGCTGAATGTCATCTGCCCCGGCAGAATTGACCCGATCACGAAGGCGCTCCAATCCAAACTGCCGCAGCCTGACGATCCGACGCTGGCGTTCAACAACACGCGCGCGGTGGCCAAACCTGAGACCAAGCAGAACGTGTACTCGATCAAAGGGGATTATGTTTTTTCCAGTAGAAACCGCGTCAGCGGCCTGTTCAGCCGCTACTATAGTCCCGGGATCGGGCAAGTCGGGCCGGTTAGCGGGATTCCAAGTCCGAACTGGGGGAACGATATCAGAATCCGGTACTATCGTCTGAACAACGACTACGTGATCGGGCCGAACCTGCTCCACCACTTCACAGCCGGTTTTAACCAGCGCAACATCATTGAGAATCCAGGCAACATCAACGGCGTCGATGACGCCTACCGGCGAGCAGTCCAGATCCCGGGTACGACGTTTGGGCCGAAGGAAGGAAAGATGACCCGTTATGACACCGAGTTCCTTTCCTATGGCACGCATGTGGACACGGACTCGCGCAGCAAAACTTTCAGTCTCGATGAACAGGTAGCCTGGATCAAAGGCAAACATAGTGTGAAGTTCGGTTTCGAGTATCTCAAGGGATGGTACCGCCGGCTTGATTGCAACAATTGCCAGGCCACCGTCAGTTTCTCACAGGCGACAACAGGTAATCCTGGTATCAGCGCCCGCAACGGCTCCGGGTACGCCTCCTTCCTGCTCGGTTTGGCCAGCGGAGGCAATTTCAATTACAGCGGCGACATTGAGTTTTTCTTCCCCTATTACGCCTGGTATGTTCAGGACGATTTCAAGCTAAACAGCAGGCTGACGCTGAACCTCGGCCTCCGCTACGACCTTTCGATCCCAAAGGAAGAAACGAATCACAAGAACAGCAACTTCAACCCGGCGCTTCCGAACCCGGGCGCAGGCGGCATTCCGGGTGCGATGGAGTTTGCCGGCGAGGGCCCGGGACGAAGCGGCAGGCCCCGCTTCGGGGAAACCCGAAAGAACGCCTTCGGACCCCGGGTGGGATTGGCTTACCAGGCTGCGTCCAGGACCGTGATCCGTGCGGGTGGGTCGATTTACTACCAGCCGTCGCGCGAAGACGGCAACGCCGACAACGGCATCCAGGGGTTTGCCGGAGGGTTCGGCGCTCTCGGCAGCTTTCTCTCCACCGGTATCTCCTACCGGCTGAGGGATGGCTTCAATACGTTCTCTGATCTGGTGCAGGCTAACAAACCGCCGAGGATCGACCCAACCATCCAGCTATACGGCGGACCGTTTTACATGTTCCCGAAGACCGGCCGGGCCCCGTACTTCGTGGATTACAACTTCACGATCGAGCATAGCTTCACGGCCAACAGCGTGGTCCGCGCCAGCTTTCACGAGAACATGGGCGTGAAGCTGCTTTCCAGGAAGCAGGATCTCAACCAACTGGACCCCAGATACTGGGCCATCTACGGGACTCTGCTGGGCCGGCGTCTGGACGACCCACTGGTAATCGCTACCGGGTTCCAGGCACCCTACTCGGGCTATCCGGCGAACCGTCAACTCCAGCAGGCGCTACGCCCCTTCCCGCAGTACAACGGCATCAACATCAATGCGGGCGGCATGAACGACGGGCATATGACGTACAACGCTCTGGAGACCAGTTTCGAGCACCGCTTCTCCAAGGGGCTGTTCCTGATGGCCTCCTACACGTTCGCCAAATTGATTTCCAACACGGATGGCGAGGACGCAAACCGCGGCGACGCCCAAGGCCAGAACCAGTACAACCGGACGCTGGACAAGGCCGTCGGAATCCAGGATACGCCGCATAACGCCGCGCTCATGTATGTTTACGAGCTGCCGATCGGCCGGGGTAAGCAGTGGCTGAGCCAGTCGCATCCGGTCGTCAACGCAATCCTGGGCAATTGGCGGATCTCGGGCGTGCACCGCTATGTCAGCGGTACGGCGCTGGGTGTGACCTCCGGTCAAAACTTTTTCGGGGCCGGCAACAATGCGCGTGCCAGCTTCGTGCCCGGGCAGCCGCTGAAGAACCCGCAGTTCGATCCGGACGACCCCGGAAGATATCCTTACCTGAACCCGGCGGCATTCCGGCGTCCGGCCAACATGGAGTATGGAGATACTCCCCGAAGAATCGCGCAGCTCCGCGCACCTGCTCTGTCGAGCGAGGACCTCTCCATTCTGAAGAACTTCAACCTCGGCAGCGAGACGCGGTATCTCGAGTTTCGTGCCGCGGCCTTCAACCTTCTCAACCGGCACCGATTGGGGGGCATCGACACCAACTTTGACAGCTCGACTTTCGGGAGGATCACGAATCCGCAGACCAATAGCCCGCGCGAGATCCAGTTCGGGCTGAAGATCTATTTTTGACCTGTGGCGAAAAGGCTCACCGCGAAGACGCGAAGGACGCGAAGAACATCGAGGTCGGCCCTGACGGGAAGCGCCCAGCCACAGAGGCACAGAGAACCCTCTGTGGCGTGGCTAAGCTGCAGGGGTGTAATTAGAAGTGCGAGTCAATTCCCGTCCCAGCCCTGAAAGGGCGACGCAGGGTGCCCCGCCCCTTCAGGGCTCGATCCATGCCGCGCGGGGTGTTCCCAAGGCTAACGCCTTGGGCTGTCCTGCTGGACCCTTTCAGGGTCCCCTCAAGTGTTTCTTGCCCGGCCTCGCGATTCCTATTGTCGGATCATGACTCGCACTTTTAATTGCACCTAAGCTGCAGTGTACATTTGATGCGCCGCAGGTAAAATGGGATGGTGGTGCTTGCAGGAGGAAATATGACGGAGCTGACACAGGAGAAATGCGTGGCGTGCCGGGCCGATGCCCCGAAGGTGACCGACGCGGAGATCGCGGAGCTGCGGCCCAGGATCCCGGAGTGGGAGCTCGCAGAGCGCGACGGAATCCCGAGGCTGGAACGGAGGTTTCGCTTCAAGAATTTTGCGGAGGCTCTGGCTTTTACCGTAAGAGTGGGGGAGCTCGCCGAGGGGGAAGGACATCACCCGGCCATTTTGACCGAATGGGGACGCGTCACGGTCTCGTGGTGGACCCACAAGATCCGGGGACTGCATCGCAACGATTTCATCATGGCCGCCAAGACCGACCAGCTCTACGCGCAGAAATAGGGACAGGGCCCTCTACTACTAAGCCGAAAATCCTTCGCAGCCTGGCAAGGATTTTCGATCAAATGACAAATGACCAATGGCAAATGAAAAATGACAAATAGAAGTTAGAAGTCCGGACAACAAACTGCCCATTGGTCATTTTTCATTGGTCATTGGTCATTTGTCATTTTCAAACTTTGCCGAGGCGCCGCATAGGGGACGCAGGGGGCGGTCCCCAGTTCCAGCGCGGGTTCGTGGGAATGCAGGAACCAGCGGTCGATCAGTATGTGTCGCGAAAACCATGACGTTGCCATCAACTTTCCACCCACGTAACTCGTCAACCAATCGGGCACGCGCTTCGCCAGGTTGCTCAGCCAGTCCTTCCCCGTTCCAAAACGGGTCGCGAGCAAGGAGCGATACCCGCCCAGATTTTCGGCCGTGTATCTGTGGCCGGCTTCCAGAATAATTCTGGCCGCCAGCAGCCCGGATTCAATCGCGGGCCGGATGCCTTCCCCGCTCTGCGAGTAGGCCAGCCCCGCCGCATCGCCAATCAATAGGATCCCCTCCCCCACAACCCTCCTGGGAGCGCTCCCGTACAGAAGATAGGCGTGGCCGCGCAAACCCTCCGGGAATTCCTTCGGGATGCGCCCTGCGTCTTTGAGATAGCGGACAAACGGGAGGACGTGATCGGAAAGCCGGTGGCTACCGAATCTCCCGAGGCCGACGTTGAGGACATCTTGTTTTCGGAAACACCAGCCGTACCCTTTCAGATCGCGGCAGAAGTACAGCTCGGGAACTTCCGCGCGAACGGCGCATTCCTCCCTTTCTCTCGCGTTCATGGCGAACTCCAGCTCCTGTGCAGCCACTATCGGTTCCGTCCCGATTCTAGCGCCCAGAAAGCGCGCAACCGGACAGAAGTGTCCCCCGGCGCCGATGACAAGCGGAGCCCGTATTCTGCCGTTGACCACCCACTCTTGCCGGGACCGTTCCATTTTGTCGAATGGTTCCCCTTCCTGAGTGCGGACGCCGGAGCGTTCGAGAAGATAATGGTCGAACTCGCAGCGGCGGATCCCGTAGCTGACCGCCCTCCCGTAATGTGTTTCCACCGGATCGTCTCCCATGCGGCAGGTGCGGAAGCCGGTGATGGGCTGGAAGACGCGCCCCTGAGCGTATTCCCCGGGATCCAGTTCCAGCTCTTCCAGAACAGCGGGAGTGATCCAGCCGCCGCAGACCTTGTCACGAGGAAACTTTTGCTGGTCGAGGACCAATACCTCTAGTCCCGCCTGTCGCAGCTTCCAAGCGCAAGAAGATCCGGCCGGCCCGCCTCCGACGATCACGGCATCGCATGAATCCATTTAGCCTGTGTCCCTTCGTCCCGGGTATTCTCGTAAAGGTAAGCGCGAGTCCACGGCAGACGGTTGACCGAGGCGCGCGCGAAGACGACCTGAAAGAGCTGAAGCGAGCCAGTGCGAAATGCTGTCGCAGAACCGGCGAGGTACAACCGCCAGGCGCGCACAAATCTTTCGTCGAACATGGCGCTGACCTCGCGCAAGGATTTTTCGAACCTCTCCAGCCAGTGCTCCAGCGTCCTGGCGTAGTGCAGGCGCAGGTTCTCCACATCCAGCACGGAGAAGCCCCGCGGCTCCAAGATCTCCATCATCTGGCCCAGGGTCGGAGGCTGCGCCCCGGGAAAGATCCGCTTGCGTATCCAGCCGTTGAGAGAGGTCGGAGCATTCCGTCCGATGGAGTGGATAAAACCACGTCCCGACGAGTGGAGGCAGCGATCGATCACGCCGCCCAGTTCCTCGTAGTGTCCTATTCCCACATGCTCGAGCATTCCGACCGAGACAAACACATCAAAGCGACCCGATATGTTCCGGTAGTCGTCTTCGATGAATTCCACGCGGCCTTCGAGCCCTTCTTCCTTTGCCCTCTGGCGCGCGTGGAGGACCTGGTCATGCGAGATGTTGAAAGCCTTGACCGAAACGCCGTAATGCCGGGCCATGTGCAAGGCCAGAGCGCCCCAGCCGCATCCTGCCTCGACGACCGTTTCTCCGGGCCGTAGGTGCACCTTTCGGCACACATAGTGCATTTTAGCAACCTGGGCCTCCTCGAGACTGTCCGAGGGCGACGGGAAATACGCGCAGGTGTATACGAGCTCACGATCCAGCCACAGTTTGTAGAAGTCGGTGCCAATGTCGTAATGGTGATGAATGTTCTTCCGAGAACCGCGCGGCGTGTTGGCTTGCCTCCACTCGCGCCAGCGTTCCGCCAATCTCGCATACCAGCCCGGCCAGCGCGCGTTTTGCCTCGCAACATAGAGCGATTCGAGCAGAGAGCGAAGGTCTCCCTCAACCTGGATGCGACCGTCTGCGTATGCATCGCCGAAGTATGTTTCCGGGTCGAATAGCAACCCCGGCAGAGTGGCCTTGTCCCGGATTCGAATTGTTGCCACCGGAGGCCCGCTGCAAAGACAAATCTCCTCGCCGTTCCACAGCGCCAGACGGACAGGCGGATTGCCGGCCCTGGAAAGCATGCTGTGGAGCAATCCCCTTTCGATAGTGAACAATCTCAGCCCCCCCTGACAGGATCTTCGTCGGTCCCTACGTGCCGACACAATTCCTTGTGCGTACTAATATTCCCTTTTGTGCGTTCTAATATAATGCCAAAGTCGCACGCTTCAGGGCACGAAAAATTAAGCCGGATCAACAAATCTTAGTGATTGGAGTGTCGTTGTGGAAATTCAGGCTCATGGCTTCACTACGGAGATCCCGGCGCAGCAGAGCCGCAACCAAAAGAATGAACGAAACCACAGATGAACACAGAGCGGCATAGCCGCAACCAAACTAAAGTCCTTCGCGTTTTCTTCGCGTGCTTCGCGCCTTCGCGGTGAAAGTCCAGCCCAGGATTCACCGCGAAGCCGCGAAGAGCGCCAAGAGCGCGAAGATTTCGCGAAGAAAAATCCTTTCCTGCCAGCAAAGGATTTTCGGATTACTAGTACAGATGAACAGAGATCTTCATCTGCGTTCATCTGTGGTTTCGTTTCTACTTTTTTCACACGCCGTCAATAGCCGCGTGCAATTAGAAGTACGAGTCAGTTTCTGGCGGGGGATGCGCGCAAACGACGGACAAATGACAAGTCGCCGCACTCCAAAAGGGCTGTGATTGTTCATCTTCACCTGACCAAGGCGGAACCTGAGGCGACTCGCACTTCTAAATCCACCCTCAATAGCCTGTGTTCTTGCGAACTCTCGATGTATTCTTACTCCTGCCCTTTTTCAACTGCGGCGCTCAACCGGTTGAACTGTTACCGATCGTGATTCTGTGAGGAGGGGCAAGGAGGATTATGCAACTGCTGGCGTTGATGTTCGCTCTGCTGTCCTCAATTCTGGTTGGGTCTTCAAGCAATGAACCCGACTGGCCTCAGTGGAAAGGACCGGACCGGACCGGCCTGTCCAAAGAGACCGGCCTTCTGAAAGAGTGGCCGGAAGGAGGCCCCCCGCTCGTCTGGTCGATCAAAGGTCTGGGCGAGGGGTATGGCACCGTCGCGATCAAGGGGAATCGCATTTACGTTCAAGGGACGCGCGACACGGACAGCGTGCTGTTCTGCCTGAACAGAGCCGATGGAAAAACTGTCTGGATGACCCCGGTCGGCCGCAGGCTGGATCACGAAAAAGGGCACGGGCCGAGAAGCACACCTACCGTGGATAACGACCGCGTCTATGTTCTCACGGAAGGGGGCGACCTGTCGTGTCTCAAGACCACAGACGGATCCCGGTTGTGGCGCCGAAATATCCTGGAAGATTTTAACGGCCGCAATCCCAAGTGGCTTATCAGCGAATCCCCTCTCGTGGAGGGAGACCTCGTATTCGTCGCGCCCGGGGGGCCAAATGCAAGCGTTGTGGCGTTGAACAAAATGACGGGAAAAACCGCCTGGACGTCTCGGGACCTCAGCGACCCGGCAGCATACTCCTCCTGCATCCTCGCGGATGTTCAGGGAGTGCGAACCCTCATCACGCTTACTTCTGCGGCAGGCGTCGGGGTGCGCGCCACGGACGGAAAGCTTATGTGGAGATACGAACCCGTTGCCAACAGAACTGCAAATGTCACAACGCCGATTTTTTATGACAACAAGGTTTTCTATACCACCGCATACGGCACGGGCTGCGCGCTCCTCGGGCTCACGGCGAAAAACAACGAGGTCCAGGCGCAGGAGATCTATTTCAGCCGCGAAATGCAGAATCACCATGGGGGTGTCGCCCTGGTAGATGGATATATCTATGGCTTCTCGAACGCCATTCTGACCTGCATGGAATTTGGCACGGGGAAATCCGTATGGAAGCACCGCAGCGTCGGTAAGGGATCTCTCACCTGCGCCGACGGCAAACTCTACCTGTTGGGCGAGAACAACGTCGTGGGTCTGGCCGACGCTTCACCAGAGGGTTATCGGGAAAGGGGACGGTTTGGGATTGAAGACCAGGGACGACCCAGCTGGGCCCATCCCGTGGTTTGCGGAGGCAGGTTGTACATCCGCAATCAGAGCAGCCTCAGCTGCCACGACATTAAGATCCGCTAATCATCCTTTGACGTTGCCACAGAGACAGAGAGACACCGAGGAATTCAATTTGTTTCTCTCGTCCTCCGCGTCTCGGTGGCTCTGTGGCCAATTCATAGCGGCGGCGCCGAGAGATTCGTCCATAGTGGGATAACCTCCGGACTCACGGAAGATTCGCAGCGCCGAGCGAAGGGCGCGCTCGCATTTGGCAAGGACCTCCTCCACCTCTCTGACGCCGAGCCCCATCGTTCGGGCGATATCTTTGGGCGATGCACCCTTGTAGTGTGCCTGGGTGAAGATCTGCCGGTGGTTCTCCGGCCATGATTGCAGCACGTCTACAATTGCCTGCAGTAAATGATCCCGATTGCTTTCCAACTTCAGGGTCGGCGCAGCCATAAGTTCCTCCTACCGTGTTCCTCTTACGTACCCTCTCATGCATGCTTGCTAATACTCCTTAGACGAAAGGTTGTTCGAAAAAGTTTCCCTTATGTTGCAAGAACGGCGCTCCGATGAAGAAGAGTGAGAGTGGAGGAGTACCGAAATGGCGTGTAGTTTTGAAAAACTGGTTCTCTATTTAGACAAGCAGCTGGACATAGACGGGCAACTGGAAGTACTGAACCACATCGACGAATGCGATGTCTGTCAGGACGCTGTTTATCAGATACGGCGCGACCGCGATTCCAACCTCTTCATCCGCCGCCCTTATAAACTTGAAAAGATTCCAGTCGACTAAATACCGGGGCAACCATCAATGAGGACAGGGATTACACGGATCCCTTCTTCAACCTTTTGGGGCGTAATAGCCCTTGCGGGTCCGGACGCGCACCCCAGTCGCTTTGCAGCGGATTTCGACGGTCCTGAAAGCGCCATCGCGCCGCTTGTTCGTGGACACATAAGCCAGGCTGTACTGCCCCTGTAAATCCTCGTTGATGGAGCGGAAGGCGGCCTGGATCTCGGCCAGCTTGGCTCTGGGCGAGAAAAAGCTCCCTCCCGTTTCTTCGGCAAATTTCCTCAGCACTCCGAAGTCGGTCCCGAAGCCTCCACGCACTCCGATTCCGTAGATGATGACGTCCTTCCTCTGAGCTGTTTCTATAGCCTCGTTCTTGCGAATTTTACTGGATGTGTCTTCGCCGTCTGTTATCACCACGATAGCCTTGCGCCCGGTTTCACCCTTCAGCTTTTCGTCGACGGCCAGATAAACCGCATCGTAGAGAGCCGTGCTGTTCCCAGCCTCTAACGTGTCCAGCGCTGACACCAGTTTTCTGATGTCGTCCGTGAAATCCTGGACCAGATTCACTTCCGAGTCGAATTGAATAATGCAAGCGAGGTCTTTCCCCTTGCGCAGGACGCTGCGAAAGAATTCTTCCGCCGTTCTCTTTTCATACTCCAGTTTATCCTTCACGCTGCCGCTGGTGTCAATGAGAAGAGCCATCGTCAGAGGCACGTCGTTTTCCTTGCTCAGGTCGCTGAAGTAATCAATTTTCTGCGGCTGTCGCTCCTCGAAGACCAGAAAGTCTTCAGCCTTGAGATTTGGAACGGACCGATTCTTCGCATCCACAGCCGCAAAGAAGAGGTTGACCAAGGCAACCTCCGCGCGAATGGTCTGTTCCTGAGCTCCGGCTCGGGTTGGAATCTGCAAGCCCTGGCCCATCAGCGCCAGGAGTGTTGCCGCAGCCAGCGTCCGTTTGGTGCTCCCGTTCATAGACTCGACACGCTCTGGTTATCGCAAAACGGGCTAGCTTGGCTAGCTGGCGCCGAAGCTCGAAGGTCCCTTCTTGAGAGGAGTGACATGGAAAATCAGGTCGACGGTGGCCGATGCGTCGTTGATCCGAACTTCCACGTCGGATGGGGAGATGGTTTTGTAGGCGCGCATGTTGTTCAAGAAATGAAGCGTCAGGCCCAGCATCTCGGGGTTGTACAGACCTCCCTCACCCACCAGAAGCTGCTTCTTGAATTCTGCGGTGTTGATGGAGTCATCACCCGGCACGGTGATCTTTCCCACCCGGTATGCCGGTCCTTCGTTGCAGTCGAGCACCACGTCCACGATTTTCCGGACCTCGTGAATCTCCTCCTGCAAGCGGAATTCCGCGCGGATGTATCCCATGGTGTGGTAGGCGTCCTCGATCTTCTCGTGCCACTGGGCGAGCTTGCTTCTGCTGTAGGGCTGGCCCGAACCCAGCGGAGAAAGACGCAGCAATGTCGCCGGTTTGAAGCCTTGCGCGTTCTGGATTCTCAACTCTCCGAGAGAGTATCGCGCCCCTTCCGTCACAGGCACGCGGATCACCGCACCCTGTCCCTTGCCGGGGATCGGGCGGAGCTCCACAACAGGGTCGCCCACCTTCGCGCGCAGAAACCCCTCATCCTGGTAAAAGGCCTCCAGGCCCTGCAATTCCGCTTTGACCATGTCCGCGTTGTACCAGCTGCCCTCCCGGCACACGCGCAGCTGATTTTTCAACAGCGGTGTCTGCACCGCGTTGTTTCCCTCAAAAGTGACGGAAAGGATAGGCGTGGATTGGGCGCGGAGGGATGCCTCCCCCAACAAAGACGCCAAGAGCAAGAGCTTCGTAATGCGTTGGAGCATTGGTAAAGCCTAGCAGATCCACCGGCCGGGGCTCAAGCCCGGACCAATTTGAGACAATTTGAGGGTGCTTATTAGAAGTGGGAGTTAATTTTCCCGCTGCCGTGAACTCCTCAGCAGCTGTGGAGAATTCAAATTCGTGTTAACTCGTGGAATTCGTGGCGGTTTTTTTGGCCACGAATTCCACGAATTTCACGAAAACGATCGCTGCCGTTTGGATGTCATTTGGTTTGAAATACAATTTTTCACAGTCTCTCCGCGCCGCTTGACTCACACTTTCTAATTGCACCCCCCAATTTGAAGATTGAGGATTGAGGATGAAAGATTGAGCGATTCAATCCTCAACCCTCGATATTCTTTTCGTCTCTCCGTCTCCGCTACTGAAGGTAATAATTGCCGCTCCTCCACTATCTTCCATCCTTCATATTCCGATCGCCTCTCCGTCGTCCACGTTAGTAAGTTTCCTCGCCGCTCGCCCGCAGATCGAGAGCCTTGTTCGCCAGTTTGTCGGCCTGCCGGTTCTGCTCGCGCGGCACATGGCTGATGGAGAACTGCTCGAACCGCTGTATCAGCTGAACGGATTTTCGGTACAACTCCAGCAAACCCGGATTTTTCACTTGATACTCCCCGCGTATCTGCCGCACCAGAAGCTCGGAATCGGAATACACGCGGATCTTCCGAAAACCACGCTCCAACGCGTACTCCAGTGCCCGGACAAGCGCCGCATACTCCGCCCGGTTGTTGGTGTCGATGCCCACATACTCGTACAACCCGCGCCAGGGTTCCCCATCAAGCTCCAAGTGAATCCCGGCGCCGGCAGCGCCCGGGTTGCCCCGGGAGCCGCCGTCGATATACGCAACGAGGGATTTCGAGGATCTGCTTGCTTAGCGCGAACCAAACTCCACAGCGCGCGTTGCCCACGACTTGTCTTGCGCCGCCGCGGCCACCGCCTCCCGGCCCGGAAGGGAGCGCACGGCGCCGCGGCCCTGGATCTTCAGCGCAGCGGTAATCGCGCCCAGTTCCGCGGCTTCCAAGGTCGCCAGCCCTCTGAGAAGTCCGTGCAAAAAACCCCCATTGAAAGCGTCTCCTGCGCCGGAGGTATCCACCACACGGATATCCGAAGGGCTCTGAACCCTTCGGGGCATGCCGTCTTCAACCACCACGCAGCCGCCTTCACCTTCCTTGATAACGACGATCTGGGCGCCCCTTTCTCGAGCCCAACCGTCGATCTCGCGCGCGTCTGCGGTGTTGAGGAGTTGTCGGGTCTCATCGGGGCTGCTGGGGAGAAAAATGTCGGTCGACGGCAGGATTTCTTCCAGGGCTTCCCGAGCCTCGTTGCTGCTCCACAGTTTGGGGCGGAAGTTCGGGTCGTAGGAAGTCCGCACGCCCGCTTCGCGCGCAATCTGAAAGGCGCGCCGTACGGCGCTTCGGCAGGAACGGGAAATCGCCTGGCTGATTCCCGAGGCGTGCAGGATGCGCGCGCTGCGGATGTAGCCCGCATCCAACTCCTCCGGCCCCAGCGTCGCAGCCGCGCTCCCCGTACGGTAATAGGTAAACTCTCGCTGGCCCTTCTCTCCGAGGGCGATCAGGTACAGGCCGTTGAAACCCTGCACCGCAGGGCAGCAGGCGAGATCCACGCCTTCCGCGGCAATCTCCTCGTGGAGGTAGGGCGCAAAAGGATCTTCTCCGAATTTGCTGATGAAGCCTGTCCTGGAGCCTAGCCGGGCGGCGGCAACAACTGTATTCAGCGTATCTCCGCCATAGGCTTTATGGAAGTGGGCGGCCTTTGAAATGCTCCCGTCGCAGTAAAACTCGATCATGCACTCGCCCAGGGAGATCAGATCGAGCATGGAAACTCAGACATCCCGGAGAAAGAGTATCCGGTCGCAACTGTCGCAGTGGAATATAGTCTCGCTGCGGCGAAGCTCGGCGTAGACTTGAGGTCGAATGCGCACATGGCATGCGCTGCAGAGTTCACCCGAGGCTTCCGCCAGCGCGATTCCCTTCCGGGCAGCGGCAATCCTGCGGTAGCGTTCGAGCAACTCGGATCTCACCCGATCCTCAATGAGAGCCCTTTCTGCCTGGAATTCCGCCACCTTCAACTCCATTCGAGGAACCGATGTTTCCAACTCGCGGATAGTCTGTTCCAACTCTTTCGACCGGGTGGCAACCTCCTTGTCGGACAGTTTGATCTCCTGATCCAGGATCTCGCCTTGTTCCATTACGTCGAGGATTTTGTCTTCTTCCGCGCGGATCTGGTCTTCCCCGGTCTGAATCTCGTGGAGCATGACCGTGTACTCCTTGTTGGTTTTCACCGCCATCAACTGGTCCTTGAGCCGCGAAAGTTTGGAACGCATCAGTTCCACCTCGCCTTCGGAGGCGCGGCGGCGCTTGGCCAGTTCCTGGCTGCGCGCAATCCGGTCTTGATGGTGTTGATGCAAGCCCTCCAGTTCACTCTGGAGAGCCTGGACGCGGTTGGGTATTTCGACGATCTGCTTGTGGAAGGTGGCGATCTTCTGGTCGAGATCCTGTAGAGCGATCAGGATTCGAAGATCGGAGTTCACCTGAGCGCCCCCTCCCAGCCCACTTCTGTGGACGAGGCGCCACGGTGGAAAAGCTCGAGGCGTAGGTGAAGATACCGAAAATTCGTGTGCAAAGTTATGTCCCACACAACGGCAGCTGAAATTTCAAGCAATCAATATACTCAACTTGGCTTCGCCCTGTCAACGCACCCGGCCTCGCCTCGCCTCGATGCCACGGCAACGGCAAAGTCGTTGGAAACGTATCTTGGACCACGTCACGCTCAGAGCGCGGAGCTCCAAGGCCTCCAGGCCCGCCCCCGGACTCGAAATGACAAATGACAAATGACCGATGACAAATGACAAATAGAGCGGATCCGATTGCCCCGGGGATTTGTCATCTGTTATTGGTCATTTTCAAGAAATCGCTGACTTTGCCGAGACCCTGGCCTCGATGCCTCGATTGCCCTGACTTGACCACAGAGACACGGAGAGTGAGAGGGTGGAGGGCAGTGGAGATGTTCTCCCCTCCGCCCCTCCGCTCCCCGGCCGTGGCTCTGTGGCTAAATCATGTGAATCCACGTGCCTATGGCGGATAGCTTTGCGGTAAAGAATAGATAGCGAGTGACCTCATACCGCCGAGCGTGTAAAAAATTGTAGCGCCGGCGTCTCGCCGGCATATAAGTCGGTGCATTTCAATGGGCCTTGTGCCCCGCTTGGGCGGGACGCTACGATTTTTTCGCAGCTTCTCAGCGCGGCACGCCCGTGCCACGACCTGATGCAAATTTGAGCGATTTGTGAACTTTGTGTCCACCAAGTGGGCCTAGTGCCATTCCAGGGAGGTAACAGGGCATGCGCGCGGTACTTCAACGGGTTCGGCAGGCGAGCGTGAGCGTGGAGGGGGTCCAGATCGCACACATCGGAGAGGGCTTGCTGGCGCTTGTGGCCATTTCACACCAGGACTCTCGCGCAGACCTGGAGTGGATGGCCAGGAAGATTGTGGAGCTCCGGATTTTCGATGATACCGAGGGGAAATTGAATCTCAGTCTGCTGGACATCCGGGGACAGCTCTTGGTGGTCTCGCAGTTCACTCTGTACGGCGACTGTCGCAAGGGTCGCAGGCCGTCTTACACAGACGCAGCCGGTCCCGCCGACGCCCAAAGGCTTTACGAGGAATTCGTCAAGATTACCAGAAAGTGGATGCCGGAAGCGCAAAGCGGCCAGTTCCAGGCCACGATGGAAGTCTCGCTAATCAACTCCGGCCCGGTCACTCTCATCCTCGACAGTCCAAGGGTGAATGACGATTGACGACTTGCTCTCGGCGGCCATTCCATGTCATTCGTCACTCGTCACTCGCCAATCTGTGGTCCCTCCTCAAACCCTTCAATATGTTGTAATCTCCATTCCCCTGGATGTGAGGAAACTGTGAACCAACGTGAGCGACAGAATCTGATGATCGATGCCGACGACACGCTGTGGGAGAACAACGTCTACTTCGAGCGCGTGATCGAAGAGGTGAAGACAATGTTGGAACCGTTCGGGATAGCCCCTCAGGTATTCCGCAAGCACCTGGATGCGCTGGAACGGAAGCACATTGCCATTTACGGCTATGGCACGCTGAACTTCACGCGTTCGCTTCTGCAGGCTTTTGAAGAATTGGTGCCTTCCGGGCGGCGCGATCTTAGACACCGTGTCGAGACCCTGGGCCTGGACATTCTGAACCGGCCGGTGGAGATCATCGAAGGAGTGCCGGAGACTCTGGAGTATCTTTCCGGCCGTCACCTGCTCTACCTGGTAACCAAGGGAGATCCCGAGGAGCAGAGTCGCAAAGTGGAGCGGTCGGGCCTGGCCGGTTACTTCGAGGGTGTGGAGATCCTCCCGGAAAAGACCGCTCGGACCTACGAGCAACTTCGCAATCAGCACGGCTGGGATCCACAGAGAACCTGGATGATCGGCAACAGCCCGCGCTCAGACGTCAACCCCGCCGTTTCCGCGGGACTGAACGCTGTCTTCATTCCTCACCCCTACACCTGGGTTCTCGAGCATGAAGAGCCCGCCAGCGACCCGCGCGTCCTGCTCCTGGAGAAGTTCGCCGACCTTTGCCTCCACTTCTGATTCAAATTCTTGGCGAGCCCTTTGCGTCTTCGCCTCTTGGCGGTTAATTCGGGTTCAGTTTCACCGCGAAGGCGCTAAGGGCGCAAAGGGTCGCGAAGGTGCATAGGTAGTAGCCTATGCCGCGCCGTCGTCTTCGCGGTGAAGAGGCTGCGTCGGAATCTGGCTTGACCCCAACGAACCCGGTTCCGTAACATGACTAGGCAATGGCGCCAGCAAAACGAATCAACCTGCTGTTCGGGGGTTTGGTAGCCCTTCTGGGCGCATTTCCACTCGTTTACTCGTTGGTTTATCTTGAGCGAGCTCCCGTAATTCAGTCCCCGGCGACTACGTCGCTCCCGCCGGGTCACCCCAACTTGCCGGAAAACCACCCGCCGCTGGACTACGCCAGGGAGCTGGCGGCTCTCGAAGAGAGGAGCCGGGCAGAGCCGCAGAATCCTGACTACAGGACGCGCATCGGAAACGTCTATTACGACATGGGAGAGTACGAGAAGGCCATCGAAGCCTACGAGCAAAGCCTGGCTTTGCGGCCTCAGAGCCCGAGTGTTGAGACGGACCTCGCAACCTGCTACCACCTTCTTGGGCAGCACGACAGGGCACTGGAGATCCTGGACAAGGTTCTGCAATACAGGCCGCACTTCGCGCAGGCTCTTTTCAATAAGGGTATCGTTCTGCACTCAGGGAGGAACGATTTGAAGGGGGCGATCGCGGCCTGGGAAGAGCTCCTGCGGACGAACCCGAACCTCCCGCAACGGGCCGACATCGAGCAAAGGATCGAACAATTGAAGGCTTCACAGAGGTAGAAGGTTGGAGCATGTTCGCATTCTTCGTCCGCTTTCTTATCTATCTTGCAACAATCCTGCTCCTGGGCCGTTTTCTGCGCAGCCTCTTCCGTTCCCTGACGCGCGGCTCCGAACCGCGGGCTCCACACAATGCTCCTTCCAGCCGGACGGTGATGGTTAAAGATCCGATGTGCGGCATGTATATGGATCCGAGACTGGCCGTTCGCATCCAACGCAACAAGGAGGAATTCTACTTCTGCTCAGACGAATGCCGGCAGAAATTCCTGGCCGAGGCAAGCTGATTGCGTATTTCCGATTGCGGATTGCGGATCGCGGATTTGAACTAACTGCCACAGAAACACAGAGAAAGGCGTCTCTGTGTCTCCGTGCCTTCTGTGGCTGCAAGCACGATGTCGTTCAGCTTGAGGGCTGAACTCCGGCACGACTAAAGTCGTCCCCTCCCGTTATTAACTGGGTCAGACTCAGGATTGCGGATCGGAAATCCGCAATCGGAAATCCGCAATCGAAAATTCTCTCTTGCATTGAGGAAAGGCGGGGATATCATAAGAGGTCCGGCGTGACGAACACCTGAACGCCCCGTGGCCAGCAAAGTGCGTGTGGAAACTCAGAGACCGGCCCGGAAGAAAAGGATCCGCTTCTCCGAGGAAATCGTTCAAGAGTGCCTCCGAGTCCTGACTTCCGGTGACCCGGAAGAACTGTTCGAGATCATTCCTCGGCTTGGGGTGCTGCGGGACCCTCGGTTTGACAAATGCCTCCTTGCCTTCCTCTCCGATAAGGACATCAAGAAGCGCGAATTTGCCGCCTGTGCCATGGGCGCGGTCAGGAGGCACGAGTTCCTCCAGCCTCTCAAAGAAGTTTTCATGGAGGTGCGGAAAAAAAAAGGATTCGGGACCGATGAATTCGTTCTTGCGGTCATCGAAGCTATAGGCACCCTCGGCGACGACGCCGCGGTGGATTTTTTCCTCCCGATCGTTAGAGACGCGGGTCAATCGGTTGCTCGGGAAAGAAAACTTCGAAAGTGGATTGTGGAATCTTTGGGTGCGATTGCCCAGCAAGGGGGCGAACGGTCCGTCGAAGCGCTCGTCGGGCTTACGCATCATTCAGACCCTGAAATCTGTTCGCACGCTCTCTCTGAACTCTCGGTTGCGTACTGGCACCGTCCGAACGAAATCACGGACTCCATCCTTGGGCGCATTTACGAGCTGACGCGAGACCGGCATCATTCAATCGCAGAATCAGCGCTCTCTGCCTTGCAAAGCCTCGCGGACGTCGGCTGCCGCCGCGCGGAAAATCTTTTCACTTCGAGGGAATAACCAATTGCGGATTGCGGATTGAAAAGACTCATGGGTCGCTTCTCAATCCGCAATCCGAAATCCGCAATTGAATCAGGGCTTCTTGGCCTGGGGTTGCAGAGCTGCGATAAGCTGTTTGGCCACTTCAATCTGTTCCGCGTTTCTCCCTATTTCTGTGTACTTCAGCAGCGCCTTGAGAGCTTCAGGGATGGTGGTTGGATTCCCAGAGAGGCAAATCCCGAGCTGATAGTAGGCTTCGGCGAAGTTGGGGTCGGCCTGAATAGCCTGACGGAACGCTTCCGCTGCGTCGGCAGCCCGTCCGCTGTTCACCAGGGTCGCGCCCAGATTGTAGAAATTCTGGGCCGCAGCAGCAGGATTGATAGAAGCTGCCTTCTTGAAAGCTTCCTTGGCATCTTCGGGTTTGCCCATTTTCCCAAGCAGCACGCCCATGTTGGTGTACAAGGCTGCGTCGTCAGGCTTCAGGGCGATCGCCTTCTGGTAAGTCGCAAGCGCCTCGTTAAGCTGATTTGTATTTGCCAGCGCGCTGGCGATATGCGCCAAAATCACCGGTTCATCAGGGGCCTTGTCCAACGCCTTCTTAAACTCAACTAGTGCCTCGGCGTGCTTACCCTGCTCTGCTAGCGTCGCCCCTGCTTTCAGAAGGGCATTGGCCTCTGAGACCCCTTGCTTCTGTTGTCCTGCCTTTTCTTGTTGCTGCTTAATCTGTTCCATCTCTGCCTTGGAGAGCTCGAAGGCCAGCTTGTGATCCGACCCCGGTTTCAGAGTGAACGGGATCTCCGAGTCCTGATTTATATTGGGACGTATGTTCTCCGCAAAGTCTGGCTGGTAGCCGGGTGCCCGGACGATCACGCGATACACACCGAAGGGAATCCCCATGTAGAAGTACTCGCCCTTCTTGTTTGTCTTGACCGTGTAGTCCCGCTTCACGTCCGTCCCCTGGATGGCCACAGTCGCACCTTCGATCGGATCCCCTTTTTCATTGATCACTTTCCCTTTGATGATCCGGTTCTGGGCCGTTGCAGGGGTGGGAATGAGAACTACCAGCAAAGCTAAAGCGCCAGCAAAGGCAACCAGCCTCCGATAGTCTTGATGCATGTTTCCTCCTAGTAAGACCTTCCTACGAAAGGCGTTCGCGATACGATTGCGTAAGTGCATTGTAGGACCGGCTCGAACTCCCTGTCAATTTTGATTGACGATTGACGAATGACGATCGACGAATGAAATGACAAAACCCGAAGATCCTTCAATCGTCATTCGTCAATCGTCATTCGGGAGGATTCCATCTTGTCGAAAAAGGTGCGCAGGTCTCCAAGATCATGAGTGAGCGGCGCGGGAGGGAGGCTGCGCAGGAAGATGCGTCCGTAGCTTTTTGTAAGCACCCTCTTGTCCAGAAGCGCGAGAATGCCCCGGTCCGTCTGGCTGCGTATGAGGCGCCCGAAGCCTTGCTTGAGCAGGATGATGGCTTCGGGAATCTGGTAGTCGTAGAAGGCGTTCCCTCCGGATTGATTCAGATACCGGATGCGCGCCGCGACGACAGGGTCGCTGGGAACGGAAAAGGGAAGCTTGTCTATGACGACGCAACTCAACCGCTCCCCCTGCACGTCCACTCCCTGCCAGAAGCTGCTCGTGGCGAACAGGACGGCGTTGGGAGTAGCCCGAAACTCATCGAGGAGCCCCGTCTTGCTTTTTTCGCCCTGAAGAAACACAGGAAAGGGGAGCCGGCCCTTGAGGGTGTCATAGACCATTTCCATCTGGGCATAACTTGTGAACAGAATGAAGGCCCTTCCCCGGCTGGCGTCCAGGATACTCTCTAAATACGTGCAAGCGTGCCGCACCCAGTCGGGCTCTCTCGGTTCCGGAATGTCTCGCGGAACGTAGAAGATGGCCTGCCGGCCGAAATCGAAATGAGATGGCAGGATGAGCTCTTTCGATGCTTCCAATCCGAGACGCGAGCGGATGAACTCAAAGTTTCCGCCCGTGGACAGGGTCGCGCTGGTCAACACCACCGTATCCAGTTTTGAGAACAACCGTTCCCTGAGTATGGAAGAGACACAGATGGGAGAGGCCCACAGGAAAATCCCCCGCCCCCGAGACTCGTACCAGTAGACATGTTCGGTCGAGTCCGACTCCAGTATCGCCGCCAGTTCGTCTTGCAACTCTCCGGACCTGCGGGCCAGGGCTTCGATGGAATCGCTCCGGACCGGCAGATTGTCCACTCCGGTCTCGATCACGGCCAGCTCCGTATGTAAAGCCCTGTAGGCGGCCTCCAGCGCGTGCGCGTCGCCCCGCCCGCGCCTTATGGCGAAACCGGACTCCAGCCCGTCCAATGCGAATCGGCCCTCCCTCCCGCGGAACAGATTGAAGAAATCGTTAGACCGGACCGCGAGCTTCGCAAGCTTTTCCAGCAAGAAGCTCGAGGGAGAGTCCGCCTCCTTCAACGCCTTGTCGGCGTCGCGCACCAGCTCTTCCAGACGGTAATTGCTGACCATGACGCCGAAGTACTGCGTCGCGACATCTTCCAGCTCGTGGGCCTCATCGAAGATAACCACGGAATAGTCCGGCAGCACCGACCCGAAGTCCCCCTGCCTCAAAGCAAGGTCGGCGAAGAAGAGATGGTGGTTGACGATGATGATGTCCGATTCAAGGGCGCGCTTGCGAACGAGCGTGACAAAACAGTTGTCCCAGTCGGGGCATTTCTGTCCGGTGCACGTCTCCCGCCGGGCGTCGAGGTGCCGCCATAACAGCAAATCTTCGGGCAGCTGTTTCAGCTCGCCCCGGTCGCCCGTTTCAGTCTCCTTCGCCCACTGTCGAATGCTATCGAGGTACTCAGGGTCGTGCGGGGAAAAGAGGTATCCTTCTCCCTCGATCTCGGCCAGCTTTTTCAGGCACAGATAGTTGCTCCGGCCCTTCATGTAACAGACCGAGAGCCTTTGCCCGAGTGCCTTTTCCAGGAAAGGAACGTCTTTGAAGAAGAGCTGGTCTTGTAGATTTTTGGTGCCTGTGGAGACGATCACACGCTTCCTGCTGGAGATGCTGGGCAGCAGATACGCGAGCGTTTTACCGGTGCCGGTGCCGGCTTCCACGCAGAGATGATGGCCCCCCGCGATAGCTT
>QHZE01000462.1 GCA_003225335.1 Acidobacteriota bacterium | reverse complement strand
ACAGGTCGTACTGGTCATTAACGACGCCAGCCAGACGCAGTAATCACTTATCCGCGACATCTTCCATACTTTCGCGACGTCGGGGGTGTCGAGGCCAGCGAGCTGGAGAATGGAGTGGCGCCCGTCGTTTAATGTCTGCGTCTGTTCGGAGACCTGATCTGCCGAATAGGGCGCCCGGGTTATGACCGGCACGGAAAAGGCCGGCGCGGTGAAATTGGCCGTTAGAGATAACTGCCCCTTTTGGCTGATACTCCCTGAGGAACTTGTTACTTGTCCGAACCCCTGAGATGCCGCGAAGGCCAAGACTCCGACAGCCACCGCGATTGCAATTTTCATTGCCTGTCTCCCTGCGAATAGACTTTATGGTTGCTAAGGGCATTTACGTTTCCGTCAAGCCGAGCCATCGGAACCTCGGCACTATCCGGGCGGTGCACTTCCATCCGACTTCCGCGCCCGGCGCAACCCGGGGAGCGCGCCATCACTAAATGGATTTTTCGAGCCTATTACTATACGGTACCGAGTCATGCGATTCAGTGAGGTGAACCACGTTACCGCTCCGAGCCGACTCATAAGCGGCAAACGTGATCCGGAGTGTCTTCAGATTATCCTCCGCCGTTGTCTCCGCCTCAGCTTCCCCCCGCAGTGCCCGGAGGAAACTTGCGTTGCACGGCACAATACTGGCATGTGACGCCAGATATTGCGGGTGCATCCACGGCTGCGAGACCGGCGCGTGACGTCCGGCGCGTGTGCCGCACTGAGTGGTGACGCGGATCCAGTAGTCGCGGTCGAGCTGCGCCGAACCTCTATCGCCCTCCACGAAAATCAGTGTCTGGGTAAATACATCATGCTCTAAGAAATGGCCGGGGAACCCCATGGAGCAAGTGACTGTCATTCCGCCTTCCATCCGCATCATGACCGTAGCCGCATCTTCTCCCTTGATGCCTTGCTGCACCTGGTGAGTCTGGCAATAGAGCTGGCCGGCTTCGCCGAACAGGAAACGCGCCACGTCCAGAAGGTGGACCCCCATGTCCAGGAGAATGAACTCCTCCAGCTCTTTCAAGCCTGGTTCATTGTCGAAGACCGGATAGCCCGAGACCAGGAAGATGTGCGCCCGGAAGGGGGTCCCGATCTCGCCCGAGGCGATCGCCTTTTTGAATTCCCGAATCTGCTTCTGCCAGCGCCAATTCTCGTGAATATAGAAGGGGACCCCATTCTCACGGCACAGTCTGACCATTTCTTCGGCCTCGGCGAGGGAAGGCGCCATAGGTTTCTGGCAGATTACTGGAATTCCGCGTTCCGCCGCCATGCGGACGAACCGACCGTGCGAGAGCGCATCGGTGATGATATCGAGGAAGTCCAGCTCCTCATGGTCCAGTAGCTCCTCGGGGCTGCCGTAAACCGCCGGAATATCGAACGCCTCGGCCAGCTTCTCGGCTTTGGAAACGGTGCGATTGTAGATTGCCACACATTTCACTCCGCCTACTTCATTCCAGGCGGCGAGTTGAAAAGGAGCCCAGAAGCCCGCTCCAAACACGCCCAATCGCAGATCATTCATTGTGTATGTACCTCCGTCCGTTGAGAGCCTCCACGCGTCTCATCCTTCTCGAAGCCGAGCAAGCGCGCCGGGTTGGTCTGCATCATGCGGCGTATGTCATCGACGGAGAACCCGGCGGCGCGCAGGCGCGCGGCATACTCCCGCAATCCGTCCACCGGCGGCGGCGTGTCGGGTTGACCCAAGTCGGTGGACAACACGGTCTTCTCCACACCCGTTTCCGCGATGGCCTGCTCGATCGTCGTGAACGGTACGAAGCCGCAACGGTGCGTCGTGGAGACAAAACAGCGCTCGAAGGTTACGTTTCCGCGCGCCGCCAGAATCTTCTGTTGCGGGATGGAGAAGAATGTGGGCGCCCACTCCGGATGAGTGACCAGCACCTGGATGCCTCCGAGCGCACACGCGCGGTCGGCCAATGCGAAAGTCTCTTCCTGGCTCAAGTGACCGGTGCCAAGGATGCAGCCGCTGCCGGCGAGTATTCTCAGAATTTCTTCGGCTGCCGGAACCAGTTCTCCCCTGTCATTCAATACGGTGATGCCGCCGGGAAGCGCCTCATGGCGCCGATGATTGAGGGCGGAGCGTGTCGGCATCCACACCTCCTTAGCTCTCATGGAAAGAGCCAGGCTCACCGCAGCGGGATTCAGCCCGCCCACAGTTTCGTTCAGCACCAGGCCGCCGAACACCCGGATCCCCGATATAAAGCGTGAGACCAGCCACGCCCGCTCCACTGTGGAGTTCTGGTGAGACTTGATCAGAATGGCGGCCATCCGCGCCCGGGCCGCCTCGCTCGCCAGTTCGATATCACTAAATCGCCGCTCATCGACATCCGGAGCGCTATGTACGTGGAGATCCACGGCGCCCTCCAAAAAATCAGGCAAGTCCGCCATTAGACCGTTCCTCCTTTCAGACTCGTCTCGCGGCTGGCCGCCCAGCCCGCAATCGCCGAGATCACTGCGCTCACCGAGAAGGCGGCCATGGGAAGAGCGAAACTGTGAGTGTGCTGCGTGACCCGCCCCACCGCCCACATTGCCACGGCCCCCGCGAGCGAGCCACAACCGCTCAACAGGCCCAGAGCCGTGGAAACATGCGCGGCGGAAACGTCCTGTACCATCGTCAGATACATAGCCACCCAGATGCCCAGCCCGATATTCACAGCGACCAAGGCGAATACCGCCGGACTCAATCTCATTAACGGCACGGCCGCGCAGATGGAGAGGGGTACGGTAGCCAGCAGAAAAACCGTGCGGCGCGCCGCCGCCAGGGGACGGCCCCGGCGGGTGAGCGTCAGAACACCCGCACCGCACAGGAAGTTCCCCACGCCGACGCCCAGGTAAATGGCGGTCAAAATCCAGCCCAATTGAGAACCGGGTAACAAGCCGTGCTGCTGAGCGAAGTAAGTGGGAAGCCAGTTGACGCTGAAGTACAAGCAGGGATTGATGAGAACAGCGACCACTAACACGGGCAGGAAACGCGGGCTCCTGATGATCTGAACGATGATCCGCGCGAGTTTCTCCTTCGGCGCATCGCCCTCGCGTGGATCGTCGTGCCAGACGGGTTCGAGCTTCGGGCTTGCTGTCGACAGGACCCAAACCGAGAACCAGAGGACGCCGCCGCCGCCCAGGACGAAGAAAGCGCTGCGCCAATCCAAGGCGGACGTGATAGCGAATATGAGTGCGGGGGCGATCAGAGCGCCGACGCTGGTCCCGCTGGTAAAGAATCCATTGGCCAGGGAACGCTGGGCCGGCTCGAAGGTGCGGGCGACGATACGGGTTGCACCCGGCCAGTTGGCGGCTTCCGCGATTCCTAACAAGAGCCGGAAGACAACGAGTCCCACGAATCCGGTAGCCAGGCCGGTTGCTATGGAGACGGCGGACCACAGCACAACGGCCATGCCGAACGCCCATCGGAGGTGGAAGCGATCCATCAACGGTCCGACGATTACTTGAGAAAAGGTGTACGCGTAGTAAAAGACCGCGAACAGCCAGCCCAGCGCGGTGTTGTCCAGGTTCAACTCCTTTTGCAGAGTTGGCGCCAGGATGCTGACTGTCTGGCGATCGAGATAGTTGAGCGTCGTGGCGAGAAACAGCAGCGCGCACAAGCGCCATTTCAGTGCCATTCAACCCTCCGGGCGCAGGATGGCCTCCACGCGCCCGCCGCGCATCGCATATATGCGTTCGTGCAGGCTTACCGTAGCGTCCGAATAATGCACCCACATTTCGATGCGGTCACCGACCTGCACAGGGGCTGAGGCATCGGCCAGATCGATGATGGCGTGTTCGGCGGTCAACCTGCGGGTTCTCAGCCCCGGCAGATCCTTCACGGCCGGGACGCCGCGCTCGCAGCTCAGGGCCTTCAGGCCGGCATCCGTCACCACGCGTTCCCCGTCCGTCTTGCTGATCACAGTGGTGAGTAAAGTCAGCGCGGGAGTGAAATCGGCACAGCATTGCCGGTAGTCCGTGTCCATCAACAGATACGATCCCGCCTGTATCTCGGTCACGCCTGGATAGCGGCCGGACAGGGAGTATGTTCCCGTGCCTCCGACGCTGACGATTTCGACGGGCATGCCCGTGAGCTCGATACATGCCTTGGTTTCCATCAGAGGCTGCATGGCGGCGGCAACCGCGGCGGCCTTCTCGGGTCCGGGCGGCTTGCGCAGCACATGTCCTTCGTATCCCATGAGCCCCCGAAAGCGCAGCCCAAGTTCCGCCGCTGCCCGAGCGAGGCGAATTGCAGGTTCGCCGGGCGGCACGCCACAGCGATGCAGACCAGTATCCACGTCCGCCAGCACACTCAGTTGTGTGTGGCGGTTGCGGGCCGCGCGCGCCAACTCGGCGGCGATTTTCTCATTGTCGATGCAAACGATCACCTCGGCGCGCCGCGCCAGGTTTACACAGCGGTTGATCTTCGCCCCATCGACGATCTCATTGGCCAAAAGCACGCTACGAAATCCGTGATGGATCAGGCACTCCGCTTCTCGGATCGTCGCGCACGTGATGCCGATCGCTCCGGCATCCAGTTGCCGCCACGCGAGATCCGGGCACTTGTGGTTCTTGAAGTGCGGTCGGAGCTTGACCGGGCCCTCGCGGAAAAATGCGGCCATCCTCTCCAGGTTGGCCTCCATGAGTTCGAGATCGATGATCAGGGCAGGGGTTTCCAGATCGTCTCTGGTCACTGCGGATCTCCGGCACGCTTCAGGTACACCGCCGCCGGACCGGGGAAGGGCGTCTGGAATATCCGGCGCTCTCCGCCTGACACGGCTTTTCCCGGCACGGTTTTGCCTGCGTTCACGTCGAACCACTCGACGGAGAATGATCCCTTGGCGTCGTTCAGATTCACCGTGAACTCACCGCGGCCGCCGGGCTGAAAGACCAGGTATTCGAAGCCCGGCTGGGCCAGACAATATTGAGTCGAAGCCAGGGCATCGTGCGGCGTCATCTCGGTCAGGTTGATTCGTTCAGCAAACCGGCGCGTTTGACCCACGGCAATGCGTGCCGAATCGTGCCAGGTGGGCGAGGGAGTCAGTTCCTCCATGAAGAGGACGTTGAGTCCTCGGGTGAAACTCTTCCACACCCAGATATTGTCGCCGCAGGTATGGCCGCAAAGATGGTCGGTGTCGCTGACAATGACCTCGCCGCTGAAGTTTGCCGGTGGGTTTTCGAGGTAGTTCCCAGGATCGGTGACACTATTCGGTGATATCCAACCGTCCCACTGATGCTTCCTGTGATGGTTTGTGCGAAGCAGTAGTAACACGGCAGCAAAACCGCGATCCAGACACCGGCCAGGAAACGGAATCCTCTGGCCCTCATAGCAAACCTCCTACTTCGTCGGAGGCTGGGAAATACCGGCCGCCTACAGTTTCAACGCGCCCGCAGTGAGTCCCGACCCACGGGAGTTCACGGCCGATCGGGCGGAATAGATTACTGATATTTTAGTAATCGAGTCGATGCTAGAGGCCTTTGCGCCCTTTGTCAATACAAGTTGAGTCCCGGTTGAGTCCCGTTCAGGTCTTGACCTGGCGGGCGCGGCGGTTACTTGAAATGGGGAATTGGCGGCGGCCCAGGCGCCACTTGGACTCGACGACGGGGCGCAGTCCGCACACGGCCTGGACAGTCGCGTCCACGCCATGGCGCACGTGCAGCCGCATGGCCTCATCCGCCGCCCGCGGATCGGTGCCCGACAGCACTTCCGCCAATTCCTGGTGGAAGCGGGGCGTCTGAACAATCGGGTCGGTGGCGAGATCGTAGAGCCAATTGAAAACCAGCACGTTGTTGCGCTGGATCAACTGTTGCAGCTCGACGCAGCCCGAGTACTCGGCAATGCGCATGTGCAATTGAAAATGGTAGCCGTGCACCGCAAAGGTGAAATCCGCATCGCCGGTACCGGCGGCTAAACGGCTGAACAGGGTATCCATCTGTTCCGCCATGAGCCTCAATTCATGCTTTTGCTCAAGCGTTGCGCGCTCGGCGAAAAGGCGCGCCGATTGGCATTCCAGCGCTTCGCGGACCACAAAGCGGTCGCGCACAAACTGTTCGGTGGGGATCCGCACCCGTGTTCCCACCTGCGGTTTGCTCTCCAGCAAGCCTTCGCTTTCCAGGCGCTGCGCCGCCTCGGCCACCGGCAGCATGCTCATGCCCAGCTTGGTGGCCAATTGCCGGCGGGATACGATGGCCCCCAGCGGCAGCTTGCCCCGTAAAATAAGGTCGCGGATGGCATAGTAGGCCTCGTCGGCCAGCGTGGCGCGCGAGCCGGAGTTGGCCTTTCGTAAACCCACTACACTAGCATGCCACAAATGCTCCGAAAACCGCACCGGGAAAACCATAGAATCGTTCTGGTCAAGCACTAGTTTGCCGGGATTGTTGACAGACCTGCTTCTCTGGACGTACCCTTCTGATATGCTAGTTATCACATTGGTACTTGCCGGCTGGATGCTGGCGTCAGCACACGCGGAGCCCGTGAGCATCGAAATTGCCGGACCGCTCGTGGCCGCCCGAAATCCGAACTACTTCCAGGACACCCATGGCTCGGTTCTCATCTTGAACGGATCGCATAGCTGGAACACGCTTCAGGATTGGGGCACCAATGGGGCATTGCAGGCGACGGATTTCGACGCCTTTGTGAAGTTCCTGGCCGCCCACGGACACAATTTCACGTTGCTCTGGTACACCGAGCTGCCGAAGTTCTGCGGTTTCCCAAGCACGGCCAGTTCCCCTCCGGATTTCATAGTCGGTCCGCATCCATGGCGCAGGACGGGGCCAGGGACAGCCACCGACGGTGGGTTGAAGTTCGACCTTACCCAGTTCGACCCGGCTTATTTCAGTCGCCTGCGGACGCGGACTCAGGCGCTCGGGAGAGCAGGCATCTATGCCGGTGTGTATTTGTTCACGGGTGAGTGGCTCAATATTTTTCGCTGCTCGAGCGACGGGTACCCTTTCACCGGCGCGAACAACATCAATGGCATTGACGACGGCTACAGCGGCGGGCCAAAGGGAATTGGAGCAGTCACCATGATCGCGCCCAATGCCATAACCAGAATTCAGGACGCTTATGTGGAAAAGGTGATCGACACTTTGAACGACTTGCCGAACGTGCTCTGGATCGTTTCCGAGGAAGCGCCCGCCAACTCCACGTGGTGGAACGAACACCAGATTGCGCACATCAGAGCGTACGAATCAAAGAAGCGGTATCAGCATCCCATCGGGTATGGCGCCCTGATACGTGCCCCGGACAGCATAATCTATGACTCGGATGCCGACTGGGTCGCGCCCCAGGTGAGGATCTCACCGCCCACCTCCTGCGGCAGCGGGCGTCCCATCTGCAAAGTCAATGTCAATGACAGCGATCACTCCTACTTTGGAATGTGGAAGGATACGCCTCAGCAGAACCGCAACTATGCATGGCAAAATTTCATGAACGGCAACCAGGTGTTGTTCATGGACCCTTACATCGTGTACTACCCGCGAGAGGGCCGAAATCTGTGTGTCTCTCCAAAGAACGGAATCTGCCGCGAGCCGGACTCACGGTACCGCAACTTCCGGGATAACCTCGGATATATCTTGAAATACTCCCGGCGGTTGAATCTTGCCAACGTAACTCCCCGTAAGTCTCTTTGTTCCACCGGGTATTGTCTTGCCCAGACTCCATCGGCCGGCGCCGAGTACCTGGTTTACGCACCATCCGGCGGTCCATTCACGGTTGATCTTTCGGCTATGCCGTCGTCACGAAAACTGGCTGTAGAGTGGTTCAATCCATCTAGCGGAGCATCGATCGCCGGAGATCCGATTCTCGCAGGATCGTCTTCCCGATCGTTCACCCCGCCGTTCGGCGGCGACGCGGTGCTTTACCTGGTGGACACAGCCGGACACGCGGCCTCGCGCATTTCGAACGCGACACAGGGGGCGCAGAGAGGCGGTCCGGAAGCGCCACACAGAAGGAAGTCCGCGAGCTATGGCGCAGAGGGCATCTCAGGAGTTTTCACTCGAAGGTCTGGGACCAGTGGCATCTGACGTCGTTAATGCAGTCTCCAGAGAGCCGGTGCCTGCGGCCGGAAGCCACTTCCCCAGAATTGTGGCCAGCCCTTGCACGCCGATTGGCTTGGCAACTTTACCTGAACGCAACCCCAGTCGTGCGAGCAGAAGCAATATGGCATAGTCACGAAGCCCGATCGCGGTGCGTCGATCGATGCTGGCTAGTAGCTGACGAGCCTCGTCTACCCCAATCGCGCGAGGGATCGATGGCATCGACCAGTTGGCTACGACGGGAACAGCAGCTGCCAGATCCAGCGCAACCTCTCCACGATAGCGTGCGTATCGCAGGAAGGAACGCAACGCGCTAGCTAGTGAGCAGCTTTGCGCGCTTCAGATGCAAATGCGGCGCCTGCCGCTGGACGAATCGCACGACATCGCCGGCGCTCAACCGTGAGAGCATTACCGGCGAGTCGCCGAAACAATCCGTGAGAAACCCGCAAATGAACGGCACATGGTGGACGATCGTTGCTTCGGCGAGGCCGCGTACGTCACGCAAATGTTGCGCGTAAGCCTGGGCACACTGCTCCGCCGGGGTCAGTCGAGGCGCTCTTATGTTCTCAGCGGTGATCACACGCTCGCGCCGCAGAAAATCGATGAGGTGTCTGAGTGAGGAAGCATCCATCGA
>QHZE01000461.1 GCA_003225335.1 Acidobacteriota bacterium | reverse complement strand
TCGCCCACGGTTCCGCGTCGCTGTGCTAAGACCGACACCACCTAATAGTTCAACAGAAACTCCGGCTTGTTAATCAATACCCACAGCAAATCCTCAGCCCCTTGACTGTGATGTTCAGCCAACAACCGTGCTCCGAAAACTGCTTCCTCTTTCAGAGGAAAACGAGAGAGTGTGGCCAGGAATAACTCCTCAACAATTTCAGCATTAGGCTTTGGGGGCTCAGCATTGAGTAGGTTGTATAGCCGGTTCTTTTCTTGTATTCGAATCTTTTCCTTGACCAGCCCACTGTTCAGGAGGATTGCAGACTGGACCACGGAACTTCCGAGTGATTTGGTACCCAGGGTGCGATCGTCGAGTCCAAAACTCGCCAGCAGACGCCGCAACTTGGGATCGAGATCGTCTGGGGACACCGTCTGGATGACGTATTTGACCTTCTCACCTTTGACCTTCTCCCCACCAACCTCACCATAGTCACCCGAGTTCATCTCGTTAAAGACTCCAGTGGCTTGCGAAAGTGCATCCCAGACTTGTTCGGCAGGCAGGCGACGAACCAGCCGGCGTGCGAAGTAGCTCACGTACTCTGGCTTCCACGGAGCCTCGAACCGGTGCGACAACTGGTAAGCTGATGACGTCACCATTAATCTGATCAGATAACGCAGATCGAAATGGTGTTCTTGAAAGTCCCTGGCCAGCGCATCGAGAAGCTCGGCGTGAATCGTCTGTGGCGCCCACGGTTCCGGTATCTTCACATTGGGTCCATATCGGGCCAGATCAAAATCCAAGGGGGGGTCCACAATCCCTATCCCGAACAGCTCCGCCCAAATGAGATTTACCGTAGCCCGGGCAAACTGGACATGACCGGTAATCATGCGGGCGTAAGCCTCGCGCGGGTCCTCCCCAGGTCTCGGTTTCTCGCCGGTGAGTAAGAAGGTAGGCGTTGTGTCTGTCTCGTATCTGGGCAGCCTCAGAACGCTCTGGCTTTTGATGTTGTAACCTTTGCCTTCGTTGCTCAGAACGAACTCATCGACCAGATCACCGTAAGGACGATACATTCGCACTTTGCCAAAAAATGCCGCTTGTTTCCAAAGATCTGTGCGCTCGCGTTCGGTCAACCATAGGTTGATCTTTTCCAGATGATGGGCACCGCTGTGGCAAGAAATGCACTCCAGATTGATGCCAAGAAACATCTTGGTGGTACGAATGGCCAGCTCATCGTAAGTGTCCTCATGATTCACAGTGCTCTGGTCCGGCTCATCAACATAAAAGCGAATGAGGAAATTGGCCGGAGCCGAATTGAAATTCGAGGCTGTTGTGGCAGTCAGCAACCCTCGCACAAACTCGTCGTACGGCTGGTTGATGGCCAGAAAATTATAAATGTGGTGATAAAAGAGAGTTCTGCCACGGTTCATCAGGGCATTCACTCGGAACAAATCAGAAAAGAGATAAGCCCAGCGGTCGAGAAAAGGCGTGGAGGGCTTTTTGGTAACCCCCTTGGTACTGGTGGCCATGAGGGCGTCCACTAGCTTGTCCCGCTTCTGAGGATCGCTGTTTTTGATAAACTCCCGAATCCTGTCGGATTCCGGCAAACGCCCAGTCAGGTCCAGTGAGACACGTCGGACAAACTCAGTGTCGGAGCATAACAATGCGTGGGGAATCTTGTCGTGGCTAATTTTCCCGAAGATGTACTCGTCAATGTAATTCCTTTCGGCGATTGGAATCGCCGGGGACGGCGGCAATGTCTTGCTGAGGCGGTTCGTGAGGCGTTCCAATTCCTCAGCTCTGCCTTGATCTCTTTCAGGATGGTGCATGTCACGAGGGCGTGCGGATTGAGACTGGCCCATGACCGCAGCGCAAGGCAAGACGATGAGCAGCAGAAAAGTCCCAAATATGGAGAGCCGTCCCGTGGTCACCTAACAATACCTCTGAGGATCAATTTGCTCGGCGACTCGACCCGCAACGTCAGCGGTGCCGGGGATCAGACTTTTTTCAAACTCGCGGGTACTCATTCGGATTTATGTTAATGATCGATCTTCATCTCGTCAATCGAAAAAGGCCTTTCCAGCCCCTGATCGGAGTCAATGAAGAACCAGCAGAGGACTCCAGCTAGCACCACCAGGCTCCCAAAGTACAGACCCCAGGACCAACCGACTACTGAGGCGATAAGCGGAGTCAGAGTGGGCGCGATGAGCCCGCCCACATTGCAACCGGTATTCATGATGCCACTGGCGGCACCAACCTCCTTTCCACCCAGATCAATCGCGGTTGCCCAGAAAGAGCCATCGGAAGCCGAAGCAAACCCCAGCGCCAGGGAGAGAAGGACGGCGACGCTCAGCGTTCCAGTGAGATTAACTCCGATGCACAACAGCAGGGCGCTTAATGTTAAGCAGATTGTCGGGACCATTCGACGTCCCACTCGTTTTCCATGTCGCGTTACAAGGCGATCTGAGGTCCATCCACCGATCGGTGTCATCACCATCCAGGTGAGAAATAATGCCGTG
Source organism: Acidobacteriota bacterium (assembly GCA_003225335.1). Classification (GTDB taxonomy): domain Bacteria; phylum Acidobacteriota; class UBA6911; order UBA6911; family UBA6911; genus Gp18-AA60. The sequence goes on along the minus strand of QHZE01000461.1, from coordinate 6,080 downwards.
GTATAGATGGCGCTCTGGCTCGGACCCATCTTCCGAATTTCTCCGAAGTAATAATAGATCCAGAAGAAGAAGATATACTCGAAGTACCCCACCGTAGCGTAGCCGAGCGTCAGCAAGGCCAGACTCCGGTTGGTCAGCAGGCGTCGCCAAGGCGTCGGTTCACCTTCGGCCGGCTCGGGTGAGCTATTGTGGAGAACCTGGGAAGTCATGGCTTCTCTGATAATAGAGGGATGTTGTCCGGGACGATCCCGGGCATACCACAGCCAGACCAGAGTAAGCAGTCCAGTTACCCCGGCGGCAACCCAGAAGGATCCACGCCATCCGTAGCGTCCAATCATCCAGGAAAACAGCAGAGGCGAAACCGCACCCCCGATCCCAGCCCCGGCCGCAACCAATCCCCAAACGCGCGCCCTCTCCCCAGTGGCAAACCAGTTGGCGTTTACTCGCGCACAGGATGGGTAGAGGGGCGCAGTAAAGACGCCCATCCCCAAGCGCATGATGAGGAACGAAGGCACAATTCCGAGAGTGGTGCCCAAACCGGGCTTGCCACCCAGTGCTGTCAGCCCTGTGAATAGGGCGGATCCCAAACCCATGCACGTCAGCACCAGCCGAGGTCCAAATCGGTCGGCCAGATGGCCCCCCGGGATCATCAGTACGGCATAACTGAACAGAAACGCTGAGTAAACACTGCCCATAGCCGTTTCGGAAAGGGAGAATTCCTTCATGATCGCAGGTCCGGCGATGGACATGATCGTCCGGTTGAAGTAGCTCATCACGCTGAAAGCAAGCATCAGTAGAGCCACGCAGCTCTGGACCTGCCGGCTTGTTGAGACTGTGCTGCGCCATTGAATTCTCATCGCTGGCTCCAGGATCGTCTATCCATCCAAGAGGGTGAGGCTTAAATGTTTTCAAAAAACTTGACAACTCTTAAAGAGGCCAATACTATTTTCGATGATCGATCACATTGCCTCGTTTAGTCTATGTCAGCCAAGCTGGTTACGCCAAGACCTTCCAACCTATGATTTCATCTGCTGTGCGCCGCCTTTGTATTCTTTATTTGGCCCTGGCTCTTTCTGTAACGGAATTCCTGCCGTTGGGCATACCTCTCTTGGGGCAGGATATCAGCCTGCCGACCTTTGAGTCGGACATCGTGCCGATTTTGAAGGCGAACTGTTTGATGTGTCACGGAGAGACAACGCCCCAGGCAGGGCTGGATTTACGGACTCGCGATTCCATCCTGAAAGGCGGCAAATCTGGACGCGCAGTCGTGCCAGGTTCCTCGGACAAAAGTCTGTTGATCGACAAAATAGCTTCCAAGTCCATGCCTCCGGGCAAAGTAAAGCTCACCGAAAAAGAAATAGGCCTGATTCGCCTTTGGATCGACAAGGGAGCGGCCGGCGGAGAGATTACTGTCACTTCCTCCAAAAGAGCAGCGAATGATGTGGTAAGCGAACACGAGGTGCTCCCCATTTTTCAGATGCGCTGCACGGGCTGCCATGGTAAGCGCAGACAGGAGGGCGGTTTGGATTTGAGAACCCAGGCCAGCAGACTGAAGGGTGGCAAGTCGGGGCCTGCTCTGGTCCCTGGCAAGCCCGAGGAAAGTCTTTTGATGAAAAGAATTCTTTCCGGTGAAATGCCTCCGCCCAAGTTGTTGTATGAGTACGCCGTGAGACCGCCCACGACGACGGAAGTGGAGACCTTGCGTCGATGGATCGCCACGGGAGCCGCTGCCGCTCCCACCGCGGCCGCTTCGCTGGAAGATTCCTCCGATCCTTTGGTCAGCGATTCTGCCCGGGAGTTCTGGTCATTCCAGCCTCCTAAGAGACCGGATACTCCGAGAATTTCCCACCAGGACCTTGTTCGAAATCCGATTGACGCATTCCTCCTTCAGAAGTTGGAGGCAAAGAATCTAAGCTTTTCGCCGCAGGCTGACCGTCTGACGTTGCTGCGGAGATGCTACCTTGACCTGACTGGGCTTCCTCCAGACCCGGCCGAGATCGATGCTTATCTCAAAGACGACGGTTCTGGAGCCTACGAAAGGATGGTCGATCGGCTACTGGCATCTCCGCGTTATGGAGAACGGTGGGCCCAGTTCTGGCTTAACGCAGCGGGTTACTCAGACTCGGAAGGCCTCATCGACGAAGACCTCATTCGCCCTCACGCCTGGCGATATCGTGATTATGTGATTCGATCACTCAACAGCGATAAACGCTATGATCAGTTTCTTACGGAACAAATTGCTGGTGACGAGCTCTTTGACTATAAGAAGGTGAAACAGATCACTCCAGAGATCATCGACAAGCTGGCGGCGACCGGATTCTTGAGGATGGTGCCTGATGGGACCTATTCAACCGGCAATGCTTCCGTTCCTGAGCGATTCAATGTCGTGGCCGATGAGATCGAGGTGCTCAGTTCAAGCGTGTTAGGCCTGACGATGGGATGCGCCCGCTGCCACGATCATAAGTACGATCCCATGCCCCAGCGAGACTACTATCGCCTGAGCGCCATCCTTCAGACCGCTTACGACCCCTACGACTGGATGACGCCTGCCGCGAATAACCCCTATGAGCTGAAATTTCCCACCCGACACTTGGACATAGCCTTGGATAGTGAACGGGAGGAGGTCGCTCGGTTCAACGCTCCCGTTGAAGCGGAGATAAAACAAGCAGAGACTTCTTTACAAGCCAAGGCTACCCCTTTGCGTGAGAAATTGCTGGACGAGAGACTGGCAGCGTTTCCCCAATCCATAAGGGAAGACTTGAAAACGGCGGCCAGTATCTCTGAAGAGAAGCGCAGCGCCTTGCAGAACTATCTGGTCGAGAAGTTTCAAGAAATTGTGAAAATCACCCAGCAGGATTTAGTCAAGCGGTTTCCGGATTTCAAGCTGGAGACCGAGAATGCCAAGAAAAACATCGATGCGCTGAAGAAAAAACTTCAACCCAAACCGCAGATTCGTGCCCTGTTCGATATGGGTGGCGAGCCCTCTACAGCTTATCTGCTGCGCCGAGGCAATGCCCAGAGCCCCGGTGATTTGGTGCACCCAGGGGTGCCCTCGGTCTTGAAGGCCGGTCTTGCTCCTTACAAAGTCGTCACGCCAGAGCTGAACCGGGAATCCAGCGGCCGGAGGTTAGCCCTGGCTCGCTGGTTAGTGCAGCCCAACCATCCGCTTACCGCCCGAGTCATGGTGAATCGCATCTGGATGCACCATTTCGGCACGGGCTTGGTGGCGAGCCCTTCAAATTTTGGCCGGAGCGGTGTGCCTCCGACACACCCGGAGTTGCTGGACTGGCTGGCGACAGAGTTTGTTCAAAGCGGCTGGAGTATGAAGGCCATCCATCGGCTCATCATGACTTCGACTGCTTATCGGCAGAGTTCGCATTTTGATCCAGCCGTTCATCAGGCTGATCCTGAAAATGCTCTCTTGTCCAGAATGCCGCTACGCCGAATGGATCCCGAAGCGCTGTACGACTCGGTTCTCAAGGCCACAGGACGTTTGGACCTTACTCAATTCGGGCGGCCTGCAGAGGTCGAAGTAACTCCGGAGGGCGAAGTCATCGCGAAGGGCTCAAACAAGGGATGGCGTCGGAGCATCTATGTGCTGCAGCGCCGCAAGACTCCCTTGACTATGATGGAGGTCTTCGATTTGCCCCCGATGTCGCCCAACTGCATCGAGCGAAGGCAATCCACCGTGCCGACTCAGGCTCTGCAGATGATGAACAGTGAAGTGTTGCGAGCGCACTCCCGCTACCTGAGTGGCCGCCTGATCGATCAGTTTGGAGAAGACAGGAACAAACAGATTGAAGAGCTCTATCTCCGCGCTCTGTCGCGGCGGCCTACACCAGAGGAAATGAGAGTGGCAAGAGAAGGCCTAGTCGAGCTGGAGAAGCAGTGGGCTTCACACTTGGAGAACACCAGGCAGGAGGCGCCCAAGTTGCCTACTGCTCGATGGTTTGCTCTGGCGGGATTGTGTCAATCCGTACTGAGCTCGGCGGACTTTTTGTATATCGATTGAGAGCTTTGGGAAGGGGTCGTACTGCAAATTGAAAGGTGTTGTTAATGGCACTGAAACCGACAGCAACCTCGAAACAGAACGTTTTTGACAGGCGTCTTTCAACTCTATCCCGGCGAGATTTCTTCTCGGGATTCAGCTACGGTCTCCATGGCGCAGCTCTCGCCTGGCTTCTCGGCACCGATCTGTTCTCGGCGAACCCCTCCCTGGCGCCCGGCCAGGAGGAAGGGCGGCCTGTTTACGATCTAAAGCCCCGGCCTCCCCATTTCCCTCCGAAGGCTAAGTCTGTGATCCAGCTTTTCATGAATGGAGGCCCCAGTCAGGTTGACTTGTTTGATCCCAAGCCGATTCTGAACAAGTTTGCCGGATCTGCGCCCAGCCGTGACATTGTCAATGAGATTGAATTTGCCAATGAGGTGGGTAGCCTCCTTCCTTCCAGTTTCAAATATTCCAAACATGGAAAGTCAGGTATCGAAGTTTCCGAACTGATGCCTCATTTATCGGAATGCGTGGATGACATCGCATTGATCCGATCGATGTATGGAGAGCATTTCAACCACGAACCCGCACTGTACCTCATGCACGGTGGTCGCACGTTACCCGGGAGACCATCGCTCGGCTCCTGGGTCGTTTACGGCTTAGGGAGCGAGAACCAGAATCTCCCGGCTTACATTGTCCTGGATGATCCCAAGGGTCTCCCGATCAACAGCGTTCAGAACTGGCAGTCCGGATGGCTTCCACCTATCTATCAGGGAACTCGCTTCCGTTCTGAAGGCTTGCCTCTTTTAAATCTCAAGCCACGCGAAGAGTTGCCATCTCCGCTGGTGGAGGCTCAGCGGACGTTACTGCGCCGCCTGGACGAGTTGCATAGGCAGAAACACTCTGGACAGCCTGACCTGGATGCTCGCATCGCCAATTACGAGCTGGCGGCCAGAATGCAAATCACGGCGACCGATGCTCTGAATCTCTCTCAAGAGAGCGAAGAGACCAAGGAGATGTATGGCCTCAACCAGGAAATCACGGCCTCCTACGGAAAGCGCTGCCTGATGGCGCGACGCCTCGTTGAACGGGGTGTTCGTTTCGTTCAGATCTTTATTGAAAGCCAGATCTGGGACGCCCACTCCGACCTGGAAAACAGTCTGCGTTACAGTTGTGGAAAGACCGACAAGCCGGCTGCTGCTCTTCTCAAAGATCTGAAGCAGCGCGGTCTGCTGGACAGCACACTGGTCATTTGGGGCGGTGAGTTTGGAAGGATGCCGTTGTCTCAGGTTAGGGACAACACAGGATCCGCCGGACGCGACCATAATCCCAGCGGGTTTTCCATTTGGATGGCCGGGGGCGGAGTGCGAGGCGGCATGGCGCTGGGTGCGACTGATGATTTGGGGCACAAGGCCGTCGAGCAGCGGGTCAGTGTCCACGACTTTCATGCGACCATCCTGCATCTCCTTGGCATGAATTATCGTGATCTCGTTTACCAGCGGCACGGGCTCAACGAACGGCTGACGGATCAATTTCCAGCTCGGGTCGTCTCTGAAATTCTCGTTTGACGCCCCGGTGGAGACCGGCGGACGGGGGGTGTTTAGTTCGGGAACGTGGCGGACCCCCCATCGGTAAGCAGCACCAAAAAACTACGTCGCCGTAATTACGACATAGAGTAGTTAGATTAGTTTCCGGCGCGAAACCAAGGACCCTGAAGGGGTCCAGCAGGACAGCCCAGGGCGCAAGCCCTGGGTTCAAAGTCCAGATTGCAGAAAGCCCTGAAAGGGCGGCGCAGGGAGGTTCGGTCTCAACTGCAGATAAATGCTCGTCATAAGGCACCTCATTTAATGGCGGCGCCACCTGCATCGCCCCTTCGGGGCTTCAGTTCTTGCTTTGCTTGTTCCCAGGGCTTGCGCCCTGGGCTTTCCTGAGTCGCCCCTTCGGGGCTACTTTTACGACAGAAACTAGTCAGACAAATTTCAAGGAGGAGACATGAAAAGCGTTCTCGCTGCGATGGCTGTATTGGCAATGTCTCTCCACGCTTGGGGGCAAGGAAGCTTCGGTGGGTTGACGGGTAACATTACGGATCAGA
>QHZE01000729.1 GCA_003225335.1 Acidobacteriota bacterium | reverse complement strand
GGGGAGATATTGGATTTCAAGAATCTGACAGTCAAGATGCGGCGTTTTCGAGGGAGATGTCGATTGGCCCAATACTGCGGCGCCGGAAAGCGCCCCATCCCGCCGTTAGTGTGGGATTAGCGCAAAGCTGGATAAGCTGCCTCGATGCTTTCGCCCTCGCGGCGCAAGCCCAATCTCAATCGGCTTGCGGTTCCGAGCGCCGCGTAGCCTGCTTGCGCGTATCGATACTCGCTTTGCACTTCACGCAGAAGAACATTGTTCCCCAACGGTGACCGCATGTTCACCAACTGAACCGGACGCGGGGCCAGGGATGCTACCAAATCCGGAAGATCGTATATTGCCAATACGCCGGGTATTATCGTGTCGAAAATCTGCCGGTGAATCGGGGTGCGCGCGATGGAAGCATAGGAGAGGAGGCCATCTTCGATCACGACGCCCGCAATCCGCTGGTCGATCGCCGCGGCATGCAATAAAGCCACAGCGGCGAAACCCTTTCCGAAACCCAGGCATTCACCGCCATAGAGTAGGCCTTTTTCGCCCAATAAATCGACACCGCGCAGAATGTCGTCCATGCGCAAGCCTACCAGCGGCTTGCCGATCATCAGGGCCAGCCACGTGACCTTCTCCTGCCCGAACCAGGAATCGGAGTCATCGGACCATCGCGGAGCCGTCTCGCCTATACCGGAAGGATCAACCGCCAGGAGCCGCGCCTTGTGCGGCTGTGGTTCCGCGAGCAGAGCAGCGACCATCCGGCTTGGCCCTGCCTGGTACGTAAGATGGGTGAGGCGGTACCCTTTCCGCTCCGTCTCGTCCAGCACCCTCATCTGCAGCGGACCTTGCGACGCCTCATAACGTGTCAGTCGCACGATTTCCTTATGCAACCTAGCCTGAAGCCGGTTCAACTCCTGCTTCCCGATAAGGGCGGGGCGGGGAGGAGCGAGCTCCGAAAACCGGCCCACGTTCAGCGTGCTTACGGTTTCCCCGCCCAATGACGTGGAGACCTGACCGGTCGGCGTGCAAAGCATGTCTTCTTCATATTCCGTTTGGATCGCCGGCTCTGGAGAAATCTCTCCGTTCTGCCCCTTCAACCATCGGTTCATCCATGCATAGATCGCCTCACGTTGCCGTTGGGTCGTGCCGTGGGGGCCGGAATCGTAAGCCGTCGAGATTTTCTCTTCCGCGCCCAGAAGAGAGTAAATGCGGCGGCTCTCCTGGAACGTTTTGCGTGACCCCGCGATAGGGAAGAAGTCTTCTCTGGTGGAACATATGAGATACGGTTTGGGAGCAAACGCCTCCACCAAGTCGGCGTGGTCCAGCCCGCTCTTGAACTGATCCGGGAATTGCTGCTCGGCATCCTGCGGCCCGGTGCCCCGGAGCTGATCCTCCCAATCGGTGATATAGCAGGAAGGGGCGGCCACCTGGAGCCGATCGTCCAGCGCTGCCAAGTATGCGGTTAGAGTGCCGCCACCTGAACAACCCGAAATGCCGACGCGCTTCGGATCTACGTAGGAAAGCGACTGCAGTACGTCAATGCCGCGCATGCCGTCCCAGATCATATACCTGGCAATGCTCTCCCCGGCCAGCAGGCTTTGGATGGCTGCCATGTCGTGCTCCACTGTCGCGCCGCCTACCTTGGAATCGCCCAGCCCCGCATCGTAATAAATCCGCCGCTCTCCCTGCCCCAGGGGATCATAAGTGAGCACTACGAACACATTCTTCACCAGCCCCAAGCTGAGGGTCTGATAGGAGGCTCTCGCCTTGGCGGCCAAGCTGTGGCCTGTGGGCTGAAGGACCGCCGGATACGGTGGCTTTCCCGATTGCGGCACGTACAGATTAGCCGTGACATAGAAGTTCGGCAGGCTCTGATAGATGATTTTCTCGATACGGTAATCTCCCCGACCGATTGTGCCCATCTTCTGTACTTTCAGATCAGCCCGCTTCTCCGGCAGTCCGCCCATCAATGTCAGGAGGAGGTGGCGCACCTCAGCCTTGCGCTTCTCAAACTGCTCAGGGGTGAGGATTTCGGATACCCGTTCCTTTCTCGATGCGAGTTGTTGCAGAGCGATTCCCTGCAGATAGGACCGCAGCATTCCTCCGGGCGCGGGCTCCTGCGGCAGAGCCCGTGCGCAGAGGAGAAGCATCGCCATGCTCAGTCGCACCAGAAGTCTTGGTCTTGACATTTGTTCTCGCCTCCTCCAAAGGCCGAGCCTCGCAGCAGAATGCAGGAATAGGCAAATCCGGCGCATTCGTGATTTCCCGGAAGTTCGGACCGGTGATGGTCGGTGTTGGGTTACTGAAGTTGGGCATGGTTCCCTTCATACCGGCACCAACCGCAGGGCGTTGCCTGCCAGAATCTTGGCAAGGACTGAGGATGGCAGGTTGAGAGAGACCAGGAGATCGTAAAGCTGATTGGAAAACATATCCCGGCCGAAAAACACGCGATCCTGGTAGTCGATAAGAAACTTTCGGGTAAAGTTCAAATCGCGAGAAAGCGCGGTGTGCCCGGAGTCTGCGGAGAGATCGCAATTGAGGTTCGGATACTTGTCGAGATAGTCCAAGAGGCGGCCGCGTCCGACGATCGGCTTGCCCGTCGGATAGGCCAAAGGCTCCTGGTCGGCGTCGCTAGAGATTTCACGCCAGAAACCGGGCGCGTGGCCCAGAAACTGTGTATGAGGGCAAAGCCGGAGCGGGGCCTCCATCACCTCGATGCCGCCGCCATACCACCATTGCCAGTTACTCGGAACGCCATGCCGCGGAAACGTCGGGTCCAGATGAAAAATCACCGGCATGCCCAGTTCGCCACAGTTTTGAAAGAGCCGGATCGCGTCGGGATCGTCATAGCGCATGCGGCGTTTGAATTCACCGAAGACGCGAGCCCGGAAGATCTCCGCGGCGGCCTTGAGTTTTTGGTGGGCGTGCGGGTCGTGGGGGTCCACGGTGGTCCCGGGAATGAACCGGCCGGGATAGCGCTCTGCAACGTCGATGACATCACGGAAGGTGATGCCCACGCCGGTGGGATCGGTCGTTGAGTAGTATCCGGGATCCATCTCGGATTCCGGTAGCTCCCAGCTTAACAGCCAGGCGCGCTCGATGCCGGCCGCATCCATGTTCTCGATCATTCGAGCGCCGTCGTAGCCGATCCACCGGGGATGACAATGCGCGTCGATGACGCGATGC
>QHZE01000728.1 GCA_003225335.1 Acidobacteriota bacterium | reverse complement strand
CGCGCTCGTCCGACCCACACGCAAGCAGAACGGCTCTTCGCCCCACCCTCCCCGGTATGAGTCCCACGGCTTCCGGCGCCGCCGGCATGGTCGCACGCGCGCTTTCAAGAATCTCTCGGGCTAAGGGACTTACAGCTCCGGCGGCGACGATACAAAAGTCCTCCTGCGCGGCTTGATGGATTGCGTGATGCTGGCGGACGAGCACCCCTCCTGCGGTGAGTGTCCGGCCCAGTTCGCCTAACGCCCAACGCACCGCCGGCTTGGACGCAATCTCATCCGCCGGATCAAGAACGATTGAGACACTCCGGCCGGAGGCCGCGCCCGCTACCTGCGCGATGCCAAGGCCGACCGTCAAGGAAGTCCGCTGGAGGAATTGACGTCGGTTAAGGTTTGAGTTGTCATTCCGTCGCATGCCATTCCCTTCTCTTCGGATATGGTAAGTCGCTTGCTTCACGGTTCAATCAATCCGAAAGTGAGAACTTCTGCGGGTCACACGACTCACCGAAGAGCGGGTCTTTTCAGGTCAAGCCAATCTCGCGGATGGCCTCGCCGGCCCCGCTCAGGTTGGTTCGAATCCCTTGGACATTTCCAGGTACGCTTCACCCACCGGCAACTCCACCTGGAAGGTCCCGTCCACGATCGCGAAGGAGCTGTCACCCAGTTTGACATCCGCTCCGTAGTCTTGGAACCAGCCGGCATTCACCTCTGTACGATGTCCGTACGGAGGAATGTAGCGACCTTCCTTGGAGCGAAATGCCAGGCGGACGGGCGTGGGACGGCGCGTGATCGCGTCGATCACCTGACCGTGAAGCCACACCTTCTCTCGCTCGAGAATCTCTATGGAAGCGCCACGCGGCCGACCGGCCAACTCGCGGCCAGGAACTGCTTGACTCAGGTCAAACTCGTACTCTGTTCCAGCCCTCGTGTCGTACAGAATGAGCCTGGCTTCGGGGCTCGCGGCAACTTCTATGTACAGGTACCGTGCACCGGGGTTGGGGCTGGCGCGCTCGCCCAGACCCGCCCCGGAAGCCACTAACCAGCTCGCTGGATCAAAGCCGTTCAGCAAATAGCTGCGGGCAACAACACCGAGGTCCAGAGCCACTTTCCATCGATCTTCGTCCCCGTCAGGCTCCGGCAAGGTTACGCGATAAAGACTCGCTCGGTCGTATCGCAGCGGGTTCTCGCGTCCACGAAAGAGTGTCAACCCGCACACAATCAACGGGCTGTCAGAATTCGCTTCAAGCCGCAATGCCTTAACGGTTCGTGCAGGCTCGGGGTTTGCCAGGGCAGACAACCAAACGATGGCGATCCCTTCCCAGGGCCCAGAGGGGTAGTTGACATCCCAGACGGTCGTCTGAAGATCGCCCCACTCCGTCCCATGAGGTAACGGCTCCGTCAGTTTTCTAGGCGCTTCACGCAGGTGCGGAACCGACGCGAAGCTCAGATGACCCCACAGAGTTGAAGGGGAATTCACTTCAAACCGGCGCCGAATCGGCAGCGCATGCTCGTGACCGTCTTCGTACACCCAAACAGCGTCGGCCAGGCGTTCGCCCACTTTCTCAACAGTGTCTTCGACATTAGGGGGCGGCATTTCATTTTCATCCCAGTCGCAGAACGCCGCGAGGCAGACAAAATCGGCCTTCTGTTCAAGTGGGATCTCAATGCTCGACTTGGCCCATGAGGTCGGTCGGGTCGTTAGGATAATCCAGGATTTCGCTTCCGCATCCTCTGACCCCAGCAGAAACGGTATTCCACGGAACACCTGCGCACCGCCGGGCGTACGGATGTATCCATCGTGCTCGGAACCGCGCCCCAACTCCCGAGCACGCGCTCGTGGGCCGAAGTCTTTAGACGATGCCGTGAAATATCCTTTCAGATCAAGCGGTGTGCACTTCGTTGAGGAAGTGTCGGCGATCGCGTCTCCCACGGCGTTCAGCCGGGCGAATAGGTCGTTGACTGCCACTCGAGACCGGTCCGTCTTGGAATTCATCGATCGTATTCTTTTCGGTTTCTTCACGAAAGTCAAAGGGGGCTAAGACCGCATGCTCTCGCACCGATTTCTTTAATAGCGGAAATAGCGGCAGGTACATGTCCAGGTTGATGTTGGCAACTACCTTGTTTAGGTCCACCATCGATATCTCCGAACGCGACTTGCGCTTCACCCGATATTGGGAGGAATGGGCACGGTCCCATCGAGATTTCCTGAAGGAAGGGGACAAACTCTTCGATCGCTCATACCATTTTGAAGATACCGAACGGGGTGGAGACCAAACGCTTGCGGGATACGCCCACATCCGGAAGTACCCCGGCCCCAAGATTGATCCTCAGTAAACGCCGTAGTGTCGACCCATTGTTGTTCGCGCCGAGGCAGGGTGGTAGAGTAACGACCGGCCTTGGGATCAGGCGGGGACCTATTGTGTCCGGTTGACTGGGGAAGGACTCCATGAATTGGCGATGCTTGCGCCTTCCAGCCACGTTGCACGCCTCCGCGTTCTGCTGTTCACTTCTCTGGTTTCCATGGGCAGTGCCAGCTTCCGGCCAACAGACGATTGCTCTGGAGGGCTGGGTGCACACGGAAAACGGACGAACCATTTCCTCCGGGGTAATGATCCGATTGACGACAGCCGAAGGCTTGGCGGTGGTTCAGCAGTCCCCAAGTTCGGCGGGTCAATTCGAGTTCGGAGGCCTTGCCAAAATCCCTTACCATCTGACGGTAACCGCCGATGGCTTCCAAGCCTACGAACAGGAACTGGACCTTTCGCGCTCTGGAGACAAAACAATTCTGAATGTTTATCTCACGCCGTTGAGGGGAACGAAACAGGCTGGCTCGGAATTACCGACCCTTACGGATAGCAAAGTCCCAAGGAAGGCCCGAAAGGAATTCGAAAAGGGCAAGCGCGCGCTGCGCGACAGAAACTTCTCCGAAGCGCAAGCCCATTTTGAGAAAGCCGTGGAAGCGTATCCCTGCTATGCTCGCGCCCAAACAGACTTGGCCCTCGCCCTCACGACGCAGCGTGACCGCCCCCACGCAGAGGCAGCGCTCAAGAAAGCCATCGAATGTAATCCTGATTTTGTCGATGCCTACTCACAACTCGGATGGCTCTTCAACGGCGGGAAGAGGTTTTCGGAGAGTGCTCGGGTTCTCCAGGAGGGCCTGCGACATTCGCCCAGTGCCTGGCAGTTCTACTACCAGCTTGGCATTGCCCATTACGGTCTGGGAGATTACAACAAAGCTGAAGAGGAGTATTTGAAAGCGGAGTCGCTGAACCCGGAACCGCCGGCGGAGATTCATGTGAAGCTGGCTGACGTCTATTTGAAGAAGAACGCTTTCGACAAGGCTTACTCAGAAATGGAATCCTACCTTCGTGCGGAGCCTAGTGGGCGCTTTGCGGTCAAGGTCCGAGAACTCATGAAGCAGCTTGAGTCGGCCGGCCTGGTCGATGCGGCGTCTGTCTCAAAGCGCTAGCAGCGGCGCGTCTGGGCTTTGCGCCTGGCGGATGAAAGGCCTCGGCATTTCCCTTGCGGACCGCTGTCTCGATACTTCAATCCGAGGAGGCCGCTGGAGTCGCCCGGTCTTTAGACCAGTCTTGTCGCATTCTTCTGGACTTTGCTGAGTGCCTCGACCACGTCGTCCACGTCACTCTTCTCACCGATCAGCGCCTCCTGCGTGAGGTACAGGCTCGTAGCGCACAGTTCGTCGTTTTGGGGCAGATGATTGTGTCTGCGGTAATTTTCTAGGCGTTCCTCTGAAAACACTGCACGGAAACTGCGTGAATTGAGGCTCTCTTCGATGAAGGGTTCTTTGTTGAGCGGCGAGTAGATTGGCGCGACCGGGATTCCTTCTGCGTTGAGGGCCTCGACCACTTTTGCGCGAGGCGCGCCGCTGAAATGCTGTTGATCGTAACGGAGCCCAAAGCAATAATAATTCTGGCGCGTGGATTCGGGATA
>QHZE01000727.1 GCA_003225335.1 Acidobacteriota bacterium | reverse complement strand
CTCGATGTCCATCAACTGTTCCATGCTTAGCGTTTTCAGTTTGGCGGCCGATTGAGGGACGGATTGCGTTTGTGCGAGGATGCTGCCTGTGAAGGCAAGCAAGACCAACCATGCGGGCTCTGGCGATACGAACATTTCCTTGAACATGCGCCTCCGAATTTTCGGAGTGAGTAACTGAGTGACATTTCTTGTGCCGCTACGGCACAAGAAAGGACTGTCACTTTCCGCCCCGTAGGAGCGGAAGGAACTTAGCCAGGGGTGAGCGCCTTTTTTTGCGAACCCCTGGAATCCGTCGTAGGTGACCAACGCGCCCCGGCAGGGGCGCGGGGAGCTCCTGCAACCCCTGCCGGGGTGCGTATCGTTGTTCCTCTTCCACCGGGGGTTCGCTTCACTCACCCCGGGCTAATTTCCGTTCGCCCCGCTGGGGCGGAATTCGTTATCTCAAATCATCTCAAATCTCAAATTTGAAATTTCAAATGTTTCGATCAAAATCGCCACGTCACCTTTCCGTAAACCCCGCGCCGGATCTCGACGGGCGAGCTTCTGAGGAATTGGGCCGTGCCGGTTTCCGGATGATGTCTGTCGAGCAGGTTCTGGCCGGCGACAGCCAGTTCCAGGTTCTTGCCGGGCGTCCAGCCCAGACGCGCGTCCAAGGAGATATAAGCACCTATCACATCTCCGCCTCCGATGCCGCTGGGGTTGAATCCGTGCAGGCGATCCACGAAACGGCCGATCAGGTCGAACTGCACGTTGCGGGGCAGGTCCCAGGAGGACTGCAAGTAAACTTGATGCCGCGGACTTTGCCCTTCCGCCCCCTCCCCGGCTGTTCGCGTGCCCGCGGGGAGGGCCGGATCGGCGTGCAGGTTCATCTCGAGCAACGTGTAGGCGCCGTACAGCCGCCACCAGTCCGCCAGTTGGCAGGACGCGCTCAACTCCGCTCCATATGTCTTCCCCGTCATGAGGTTCTGGAAGGTCAGCGGAAGGTCAAATGTCCCCGGTGCGGCACCGATTGCCGTCGCCATTCCGGGCACGGCCACCCTCAGGTTGTCGTAGGCGTTGTAAAACAGCGCGAGGTCCACGGAAAGCCGGTCTGTGGCTTGGGCGCGATAGCCGAGCTCATACGCGAGCAACTCTTCGGATTTGAAGGCGGGGCTGCCGGCGAGCCGCGCAAAGAGCGGCGCCCCGCCCAACGCCGCCGGAAATGACGGCAACTGCCTGGTTCCGATCCCGTCTTCGCTCAGGGTAGGCGTCCGCACGGCCCGTGAAACCGCGGCCCAAACGGACTGCCGCTTCGTAGGCGTCCACAGCAAACGGCCCGTGGGTTGCACCTCAAATCCCGTGTGGTCGTTGTGTTCGAGCTTCGAGCCGAAAGTCAGGCTGAGCTTGTCTTCCACCAGCGTGAGCTGGTCTTGCACAAAGGCGCTGAAGAGCTGCGGGCGGCGATGGGGAGACGGCGGAAACGATACTCCAAACCCGCCGTCGCTGGTGCTCGGCCCGAGGAACGCGTCAATGTAACGGTAACTGAGGCCATATACGATCTTCTGCCGGGCGACCTCCGGAAGCTGGTGCTGAAAATCCACGTCGAAGGTGTCCCAGCGCAAGTCCGCGAAACCTTTGTCGCCCTCGCGCTCGAAGCGGTCCCAATATGCTTGCAGCGCCCAACCGGAATCTTTGCCGAACTGATGGCTCCACCGGGCGAGCACGTTGCCGGCGTGGGTGACTTCGGTCTCGGCGTTGGTGAGGACGAATGGCGCGGCAGCCATCGGACGGAGATCCTTCCGCCCGGCTTCGCTGCCAAGGAAATCCCCTTGCCGCAAGAACTGCCGGTCACGCGAGAATCCTTTCCCGTAAACGCGGTAGTAGAGATCGCTGCCGATCGTGCCGCCGTAGCGGAAGGCGCCGAAGCCGCGTTCCTCGGTGCCTCCACCGCCGCTGAAGATCCCGCCTTGGGTGTCCTTGGCCGCCTTCGTGATGATGTTGATGATGCCGTTGACAGCGTTGGCCCCCCACACGCTCGCCCCCGGCCCGCGAATCACCTCGATCCGCTCGATATCTTCCAGGGGATAGTCCACGGCGTCCCAATAGACGCCCGACGAGAGCGGATTGTAAACGGTTCGCCCATCCACCTGGACCAGCAGCTTGCCGTTGAAGCGATCGTTGAATCCGCGCGCGCTGATGGCCCACTTGTTGTTGTCGATGCGGGCCACGTCCATGCCCGGCACCATGCGAAACAGCTCCGGAAAGGTCGTCGCGCCCGAACGACGGATGTCCTCCGGCGTGATGACAAACACGGCCGCCGGCGATTCACCCACGGTGCTCTCCCGCCTCGAGACCGTCGTGACTTCGACGCTCATGAGCTCTTCCACGCTCAGCTTCTTCAGATCGTTGGAAGACGTGAGGGACTTCCGTGTCTGAGCGAAGACGCCGCTCACGAAGATGACGAGACCCAATGCCATGAAGGTCACTACCTCGCCTGGTCTTTGGGTTGAAACTTCCCGAAGCACAGGCCCGCAATCTGCTGTATCGCCGATTCGATCTTTGCCTTCGCCAGCCCCGGCGCCACACTCTTGAACGCCGTGAGGCTGAGCGTCCACCGCACAATACCTGGTCCGGACGCCATCACGGCTGCGTTTCAATCGCCGCTGCATTGTTTGCTGGATTTCACTCCAAAGGTAAGCGTCTTTCCGTCGTTTTCCGGCCGGGGGGCCTTAACGGGGGCGCGGATGCCCCTGTGGGAACGCGGCTGACCGGGGCCCCTCAGGGAGAGAACCCGCGGCCGTATGGCCGAACTGCATCCATGAACCCACTCCCAGGTAGTAGCCTAGGGTTGAAGCGAGCTGCATCATTCGGCTGCCTGGGGGCGTCGACGGCCTGCAAGCCCGACTGGCTGGAGTGCCCGCGCGCGATGAGTGATCGGTCCGGGGTCCGCTCCTTTCGCTTGTATCGGCAACGTGTGGCTTAACGTTAGGTCGAATTACGTGCTGACAAGAGCCATAGAGCCACGGAGACACAGAGAAAAGATTTTCTCTGTGTCTCCGTGGCTCTGTGGCCGAATCGCTCCGGTCTGTAAGTGCGTGGCGCAAAATCGCGGTAGATTACGGCCCCCCATCATACACAACAATCGTGTCATTATCGTCGCGCCGCCGCGCGCAAGAAATGACATTGCGAGACCAGATTCTTGAAGCCATCGACTCGCCGGGGCAACTGGAAGCGCTTTACCGGCGCGGCCCTGGAGAATTTGCGCGTGTCTTTCCGGAGGCAGCACCCGGATTCCGTGATTCTCGCAGTCTGGCACCAGAGGCTGTTCTACGGACCACGGCCGTCACCGAACCGCCTTGCCGTGCTGGGCGCGAATCTTCTCGTCTTCTGTCACCTCACCGGGGATCGTGTACCACTACGCTCGTCTCATCTTCGGAAAGAACACATTTACTCCGCTCGAAAGGTGGATCGCGAGCTATCTTCCCGCTTATACCTTGTGGAGCATTATCGTGGCATTCGCGTTCCCGCTCGCATTTGGCTTCAAATAAGCCCAAATCTTTTAGCCACGGAGACACGGAGACTCAGTGCCTCCGTGGCTCTGTGGTTCGGAGTTCAGGCTTTAGCCTGCTCGGGCACGGTGCAGCCTGAAGGCTTAACTCCAAACCTGAGACTGTCGCGTCAGGGCGAGTGAGGTTGACAGGCTGCTCTCCTGTGACATAGCATTACACCCCAATGAAGTCTCTCGATCGAAGACCGACGGTTGCGATTCGAGCGGGTCTCGCCCTGATACTGCTGGTCGGCGGGCTCGTGTGTGCAGGTGTTGACGACGTCTTCTTTCACGCCGCGCCGGCGGCTTCTCTCCTTGGTCCTCATAACTTCGCCCTGCCTTGTTCTTTTTCAACCAGGAGCTTCGAGAGACTCTACGCGTCGCTCTCGTGTCTGACCCTCACCGCGGACTTCATCCGCGGCCCTCCTTCGCTGACCTGAAGGTCGGTCCCACCTGGAAAAAGGGCGAAATCCCGCAGCGCGCGCAGCATTGGCCTGTCCTTCTCGAAACGGCAGATTGCGCTGAGGGAGTTGGTACGCCGAGCGGGTGGGGACAACGTGCGCTGCTCCAATGTCCGTTCTTCATGTCCTATGGCGACCCAAACTCAATTCAGATTTTGATGGAGGATAGATCATGTCTATCAGGAGGCATTTGGTTGCACTTATGGCTTCGTTCCTGGCGGCAAGTCTGTTTCAAATCCCTGCCGTGGCTCAATCCGGGGCGACCGGGACGGTCCGCGGTGTGGTTACCCTGGAAGACACGGGAAAGCCGGTACACGGCGTGGCCGTCACCATCCTTCAGTTGCGGCGCTCGGTCATGACCGGCGACGACGGAACCTACGAGTTCCAGAACGTGCCTGCCGGCAAGTACGACATCGTCGCCCGCCTCGACCGCGTTCCCGACGTCGTCCACACGGTCGAAGTCACGGCCGGGAGCAGGGCCGACGTCGGGTTTCAGATCCGGCTGAAGCGCGCGGAAATCCAGGTGATGGTGACGGCGACCGGCGAGGAGGAGTCGTCGCTCAAGGCCATTCAACCGGTCACGTCCCTCGGTGCGACCGAACTGGCCGACAAGAACTTTCAGTCGCTCGGCGAGGCGCTCGACCACGAGCTGGGCATCGCGAAGCGGAGTTTCGGGCCTGCCACGTCGCGGCCTGTGCTGCGCGGCTTCGACGGGGACCGCGTGCTCGTTTTGGAGGACGGGAATCGGATCGGGTCCCTGGGCTTCCAGTCGGGAGATCACACGGAACCGATGGATGTCATGAATCTGGAAAAACTGGAAATCGTCAGAGGCCCGGCCACGCTGCTCTACGGCGCCAACGCCATCGGCGGCATAGTCAACGGCATCACGGGGCACGAGTCGGCGCATCCGGGCACGCATGGCTATGTCACCGGCGTCGCCGGCACGAACAATTACCAGGCAGGGGGCAGCGGGGGTGTCGAATACGGGACGGAGAAGTGGCTAGTCTGGGGCAACGGCGGGGGGCAGCGGGCCGGCGATTACGACACGCCTATCGGAAGGATCACCAACTCCTATTCGCGAGCCGGCAACGGCTCCGGTGGACTCGGGTATTACCCCAAGGGCGGTTTCCTCAGCGTCGATTACGCGTTCGACAAGAGGCACTACGGTATTCCGTTCGATCCCGCGGAGGAGGAGCCGGAGGTCGTGTTCCTCAACCCGCGCCGGCACAGCATCCGGTTGAACGGAGGTCTTCGCGACCGTGATTGGTTCGTCAACGGGGCTCAGTTCTCGTTGCAATACAACGACTACCAGCACGGTGAGATCAATGCCTTCACAGATGAGGTGAACACCCTCTTCAAGAACAAGACCTTCAATTATCGAGCCATGTTCGACGAACGGAAGAAGGGACGCTGGTCCGGCACCTTCGGCTTCTGGGGCCTGCATCGTGACTACACGTCCGCGGGAGAGGAAGCTCTCGCGCCCCCTACCCTGCAGAACTCCTTCGCGCTCTTTGGGCTCCAGAAGCTGGACTTCGAGCGTGCGAGCTTCCAGGTCGGCGGGA
Source organism: Acidobacteriota bacterium (assembly GCA_003225335.1). Taxonomy (GTDB): domain Bacteria; phylum Acidobacteriota; class UBA6911; order UBA6911; family UBA6911; genus Gp18-AA60. The sequence continues at coordinate 400 of QHZE01000727.1, read as the reverse complement.
GGTACGAGCATAACGGTTATGACCCGACGCCGCTGCCGGACCGGCCCACGCCGCCACGCACCTTCGACGGTTTCTCCGGAGCGGCCGGCCTGCGCGTCTCGCTCTGGAAGGACGGGGCGTTCGCGGCAAATTACAGCCATTCATACCGCGCTCCATCGCTGGAAGAGCTGTACAACAACGGTCCGCACGGGGGCAACTCGACGTTCGAAATCGGCGATCCGAATCTCAAAAGGGAGCGAGGTGACGGGATCGATCTCTCGGTCCGCCAGGCCTCCGGCCGCGTGAAGGCCGAGGCCAACTACTACTACTACCGCCTCGAAGACTTCATTTTTCTCGCTCCGACCGGAAACATCGTGGAAGGCTTGATCGAAGCGAACTATGCCCAGGGGACGAGCCGTTA
>QHZE01000730.1 GCA_003225335.1 Acidobacteriota bacterium | reverse complement strand
ACCAGGGACGCCGGGGCAAGCCGTCCGGGGCCGTTAGCATCCTCTCGCTCTGATAGAGCAGCTTGTTCAGCGCGCGAAGGTCCGCGGCGTCTTTCCGAAAAACGGTCCCGGAGTTTGAAGCCCTGGTGAGCGCCTCTTCGTAAGCCTGCGCGCTTTTCGCAAGGGTTTCCTGCGCCGACTTCAGCGGGTCCACGTCCACGCTTCCCTCTTTCCTTGCGAGCGTCGCCAGCTCCTCGACATAGCGCCCTACCGTCTCTGCCACATTGGTGAACTCGAATGGCAGCACCGTAGCGCTCGCCAGGCGCATCACGGCGGTGCCGTCCAGTTGCGCCAGGGCGCGCCCGTAGACAAATGTCGTATCGGAGAACCGGGTATACCAGGTGAAGGTGTCATAAATGGAATGATAGACGCCGCCGGAGGACTCTCCGCCAAAGCCGAGATTGAGCGCCGCGACACCGAGATAATCGACAAAGGCCGTGTAATCCGAGCCCGACCCAAGGGCTTCGATGCGCAAATCCGGGCGCTCCCGCAGTTCCCTCCTGTCCTTTTCCTCTTTGGCCCGTTCCAGACGGTACTCTCGAAGCGCTTCGTACACCGGCTTTCCGGTCTGCGGATCCCGGATGTCCCGGGCCACTTCGTGGATGAAGCGTTCCAGGGAATGAGAGCCCGAGACTCCCAATCCTCCCTTCCCGTTGCTGTCGCCATTGATGTAGAGGACGGCTTTTTCCTTCAGCTCCGGCGCGTGATGCTCGGCCCATTCGGTGGATCCCAGCAGTCCCTCCTCCTCTCCGTCCCAGGCCGCGAGGAGGATAGTTCGCTTGGGACGCCAACCCTGTTTGAGCATTTCGCCCAAGGCCCGAGCTTCCTCCATAAGCGCAATCATGCCGCTCACAGGATCCGAAGCGCCGTTGACCCAGGCGTCATGGTGATTCCCCTGGATGATCCATTCGTCGGGGAAGGCGCTCCCCTCGATCCGCGCCACGACGTTGTACACGGCGTGAAGATCCCAGTTCGCGGAGATCTTGAAATGAACCAACGCAGGTCCCGGTCCGACGTGATAGGTCACCGGCACGGCGCCGCGCCAGGACTCCGGCGCCACGGGTCCCCGGAGATTTTTCAAAAGCGGCAGCGCATCTCCCCAACTGATGGGCATCACGGGAATCTTGGTCAAAGTCTCCGCCTTGTCGATGGGAAGGCGCCTGGCGTCTGCCGTGGCGCCGATTCCCGGCGTCAAGGGATCCCCGGGATGGACAGGAATGTCGGCCACACTCCCACGCTGCACACCATGCTCCGGCCGGAATGGCCCCTCCGGATACACATCTCCCTGATAGAACCCGTCGTCCTTGGGATCCGAATAAATGAGACAGGCGGCGGCGCCATTCTCGTGCGCCACTTTCGGCTTGATCCCGCGCCAGCTGGCGCCGTAGCGGGCGAGGACGACTTTCCCTTTCACGTCCACACCCATTTTCTTCAAGGTCTCGTAGTCGCCCGGGAGGCCATAGTTCACGTACACCAGTTGCGCTGTGACGTCGCCGTCGATCGAATACGCGTTGTAGGTCGGAAGCTGGTTGGCGTCGGAGGAGTCCGGATCCTGGACAATGACCGGTTCTTTCAATTGAGCGGTGTGCTTTTCAGGGGCGAGCAGTTCGAGCAAGCGTTCTTTCGGAGTGGGAAAGAGCACGCGATACTCCTCGATGGAGGCATTCAACCCCCAGGATTTGAGCTTGCTCAGGATCCACTCTGCGACGGCCTTGCTTCCCGGCGATCCCAGATGGTGAGGTTCCGCGGCCATCTTCGCCATGTATTCTCGCAGCAGAGCGGGCCGCGGAATCGCCCGCAGCTTTTCCTCCCACGCTATCTGCTCTTCGACCTGGGCGGGAGCGAATCCGCGCAGGCTTTCTCCCGGCCCCGCGCGGGCGCCAAGCCCCCCATGCAAGAAGAGGCAGAGAAAGGCGGCGAGAGTGAGTGAAGCCGGATTGCGGCCGCAGTTACAAGAGAATGCACGAAACCACAGATGAACACAGTGCAGCAAAGCCGCAAGCAAACTAAAGTCCTTCGCGTTTTCCTCGCGTGCTTCGCGCCTTCGCGGTGAAAGTCCAGCCCAGGATTCACCGCGAAGCCGCGAAGAGCGCGAAGAAAAATCCTTTCCTGCCAGTCGTGCCCTCCCGCCCCCAGCGATTTGGATCTCATCCGTTTGGTTTGAAATTTTTCATAATTGACCCCCTGCTTTCAGACGATTACGAAAAAGGGTCAAAAGACCTCCGCAGACCCGGAGTCTTGAGTTTGTCAACCGCTCAAACCCGTTTGGTTTCGCGAATCACTCAAAGTCGCTGAGGCTGTTCACTGTGTTTTTTCAATTGGCTTTTATTGGAATACGCAGCGAGATGCGACAAAGGACTGACAATGCGCTCCGACCTCCGTATCGTATTCGTTGAGGATTCCCCTTGGGATGCCGAGCTCGAAGAACGTGAGCTGCGCAAAGGCGGCTTGCAGTTCGACTCCATGCGTGTCTGGACCCGCGAAGATTGTGTTCGTGCTTTAAAAGAGTTCAAACCTGACCTGATCATCTCAGATTATTCTCTCCCGCAAATGGACGGGCTGGCGGTCCTGAAGATGGCCGGCGAGATCTGCCCCAATGTCCCGTTCATTTTTGTTTCCGGCACCATCGGCGAGGAACGGGCACTTGAGAGCCTCAAACGCGGCGCAACCAACTATGTCGCCAAGGATCAGCTCAAAGGGCTGACGACTAAGGTTCGCCGGGCCCTCAAGGAAGCCGAGGAGCGCGAAGAAAAGCGATGTCTTGAAGAGCAGCTGCGAGAAGCTCAGAAAATGGAGTCCATCGGGAAGCTTGCCGGCGGCATTGCTCACGAGTTCAACAACTTGCTCACCCCCATTATCGGCTACAGTGAACTGGTGTTGAATGAGATCCGCAATGATGATCCGCTGCGCCAGCACATCGAAGAAATCAAAAAGGCCGGGGAGCGTGCGGCATCGTTAACGAGACAGCTGCTGGCTTACAGCCGCAAGCAGGTGCTTCAACCGAGAGTGCTGGATTTGAATGCGGTGATTGCCGAGTTGGATAAGATGCTGCGGCGCCTCATCGGCGCGGACATTGAACTGGTGACGCGTCTCGCCCCGGAGTTGGGGCGGGTGAAAATCGATCCTAGCCAGATCGGGCAAATCGTCATAAACCTTGCCGTCAATTCGCGGGACGCCATGCCCCAGGGTGGTAAGCTCACCATTGAAACCACGAACGCTCAACTGGATGAAGCCTATGCCCGCAAGAATGTGGCAGTCACGCCAGGCCAATACGTCCTGCTGTCGGTCAGCGACACGGGGTGCGGGATGGATGCACAGACCCAGTCTCGCGTGTTTGAGCCCTTCTTCACCACTAAGGAGATCGGAAAGGGAACAGGATTGGAACTGTCGATGGTCTACGGGATTGTCAAGCAAAGCGGGGGGGACATTTGGGTCTATAGCGAGATTGGCCGCGGAACGGTGTTCAAAATTTATCTGCCGCGGGCGGAAGGCGTCTTGAGTCGTTGAAGTCACCTTTCAAGGTGTCGATCAAGCAGTCACGGGACTGAAACGGTGCGACACATCGCCCCGTATGGACTCTTCGTAATACATAGCCGGCCGTTTTTTCACCACAAAGACGCGAAGAATCCGCCAAGAAGCTTTTTTTGTGATTCTTCGCGTCTTTGCGTCTTAGCGGTGAACAGGTTGCGGCTGTGCCACGTGGCGAATTACTT
>QHZE01000289.1 GCA_003225335.1 Acidobacteriota bacterium | reverse complement strand
CCTGGATCTCGGGCAACTGCGCGAGCAGCGGTTCGAGTTTTTGTGCCTGCCGGTACAACTCCGCGGTCTCGGGTCCCTGAAGTGTGAAGTCGTACTGGCTCCTGGAGGGCCGGCCGCCGATCCGTATCGCGGCCGGTATGGCCATGAAAACGCGCAGTCCCGGAAAACGGGAGACCTTCGGCCGCAACTTCTCCACAACCTGGTTTACGGTCAGGGCGCGTTGCCGTCTCGGTCTCAACTGGACAAAGATGCGGCCCGTATTGGATCCGCCGGAGCCAAAGGAACCTCCGGTGCTCGCGATCACCGACTCGACGTCCGGGTCCTGGCGAATGATGTCTATGACCTTCTGCTGATAGTCCGTCATTAAGAAATACGACGTCCCCTGCAAAGCTTCCGTAGATACCATGAGCTGGTCGTTGTCGGTGTCGGGAATGAAGCCTTTGGGCACAAGGCGGTAAAGGCACACGGTTGCTGCCAGGACTAACACAAAAACCACGATCATGACCGGGCGATGCCTCAAGACCCAACGAAGGCTCACGTCATACGCATGAAGCATGCCCGCGAAGAATCTTTCCGTAACACGGTAAAACGCGCCCTGCCTGCCTTCTCCCGGGGGGCGGAGAAATCGGCTGCAGAGCATGGGCGTCAAAGTGACCGAAACCAGGCCGGAGGCGAGGATGGCCACACAGATGGTCACCGCGAATTCCCGGAACAGACGCCCCATGATGCCGCTCATGAACAGGACGGGAATGAAAACGGCCGCCAGCGAGAGCGTCATGGAGACGATGGTGAATCCGATTTCCTTCGACGCGCTCAGGGACGCCTGGTTCGGGTTTTCGCCGCGTTCCATGTGCCGGACGATGTTCTCCAGCATGACGATCGCATCGTCCACGACGAAACCGACGCAGAGGATCAAGGCCATCAACGACATGTTGTCCAGGCTGTAGTTTAAAAGGTACATGACGCCGAAGGTCCCAAGGATCGACAGGGGCAGCGCCACGCTGGGAATCAGGGTGGCGGACGCATTCCGCAGGAAGAGAAAGATCACCATGATCACCAGCCCCAGGGTCACCGCCATCGTGACCTTGATGTCCTCGAAGGCTTCCCGGATGTTCTTGGACCGGTCGCCGCGAATGCTCAGGTGGGCCGCGGGAGGGAGCTGGGCCTGGAACACGGGAAGCAAACTTTTGATCTTGTCGGTGACTTCGATCACGTTGCTTCCTGGCTGGCGCATCACCATGAGGTTGATCGCGCGCGAGCCTGCGTTGCGGTTGTAGAACCACGAACCCGTCTTGTTGTCCTCGACGCTGTCGATCACGTTCCCCAGCTGGTCCAGGCGCACGGGCGACCCGTTCCGGTAGGCGACCACGACGGAACTAAAAGCCGAGGCATTCATGAGCTGCCCGGTCGCCTGAACGTTGTAGGCCTGATGCGGTCCGTACAGGGTGCCCGTGGGCAGGTTGACGTTCCAGCTCCGGATGGCGCTGTCGACCTCGTTGATCCCGATCTGTTTTGCGGCGAGCTTCTCTGGATCGACCTGTACCCGGACGGCGTATTTCGCCGCGCCCCAGACCATGACCTGAGCCACGCCGCTGACCATGGAGATGCGCTGGGCGAGCATGGTCTCGGCGTATTCATCCAGGTCATAAAGGGGAAGCGAAGGCGAGGTCAAAGCCAGCATCATGATCGGCGAATCGGCGGGGTTGGATTTGCGGAAGGACGGCGGAGAGGGCATGCCGGCCGGAAGCAAAGGCATGGCTTCGCTGATCGCGGTTTGGACATCCACGGCGGCGCCGTCGATCTCGCGGCTCAAATCAAACTGCAAAGTGATCTGGGAGGATCCCATCGAATTCGAAGAAATCATGGAATCCAGTCCGGCGATCCCTGTGAACTGCCGCTCCAGCGGAGTCGCCACGGCCGATGCCATGGTGTCGGGATTGGCGCCGGGAAGGTTGGCGAAAACCGAGATGGTCGGGAAATCGACGGTCGGCATGTCGCTCACCGGAAGAGCGCGGTACGCGACGACACCGAACAAGGCAATGGCGAGCATCAGCAGGCTTGTAGCAATCGGGCGCCGGATGAAGATCGCGGAGATGTTCACTTCGAATCTCCTGCACGCCGCTGTCGATTCCCGGGCGCGCTCTCCGAACCCCCCTGGATCTGAACACGACTGCCGGGAGCCAGCCGGAGCTGGCCCTCGACGACGACAGTTTCGCCGAGCTGCAGACCCTTTTCCACCACGAGGTCTTCATCGAGTCTGGCGCCTGTGACAACTGGCCGCGATTCCACCGTCCGGTCGGGCTTCACGACAAACACGAAGGCTCCGTCCTGACCTGTCTGTATGGCCTGGTTTGGGACCACCAGGGCATTCGACTGGATGCTCAGCCTGAGCGCCACCCGGACGAATTCTCCCGGCCAAAGCCTGCGGTTCTGGTTTGGAAAGGTTCCTTTGAGCCGCAGGGTTCCGGTTGTCGAATCCACGGTGTTATCGATAAAGGTAAGCTCCCCCGTTTCCGGAGAGGATGAATCGTTCTGTGGCGATGCCATCACCAGCAAGGACTTCTTGATTTCCTGACGCCGGGACTCCGGAACCGAGAAGGTCACGTAGATCGGTTGCACCTGATTGATCGTCATCAAGTCCGTCACGTTCGCGGTCACCACATTGCCCTGCTTGACATTGAGGTTGCCCGTGCGGCCGTCGAGAGGCGAGCGGAAGGAAGTATAACTGAGTTGCACTCTGTAATTTTCCACGGCAGCCTTGCCTGCCGCAACCGCAGCGCGACCGCTCCGAAGAGACGCTTCGTCGGCGCGGACTGTCGCCGAAGCTGCTTCAGCGCTGGTCCGGAACTGCTCGGCCTGCTCCTTCGAGACGAGACCGCGCTCGAGCAGTTGGGTATAGCGAGCCGTCTGCGCTTGCGCGTACTTCTCCTGCGCGACGTCCCTGGCGTACACCGCCTCCATCTGGGCAAGTTGCGCTTCGTCTCTGGCAACATTGGCTTCTGCCTGGTTGAGTTGCGCCTGTATCAGCCGCGGATCTATGGTGAAGAGCAGGTCCCCCTTCCGCACATAATCCCCTTCCCGGAAGGAAACCTTGGTCAATTCCCCGCTTACCTGCGCTTTGACGGCGACCGTCAGATAGGCCTCGACATTGCCAACCACGTGGAGGTCCACCGGCACGTCTTTCTGAACCACTCCCTTCACGGTGACCGGCACGCTGCCGCCACCGTCTCCTCTCCTGGCACTGGTGGTACTGCTCGAACAGCCCTGCCACAGCCAGCAGACCGACAGAAAGATTGGAAGGCCGAGGCGCCGAACCTGCCCGCGACGATGGACTCTTTTCCGCGCTGTCTGTAGTCTCATTTATGTAGTAGGTTCAACCTCCAAAAAACCTGGCCAGGAATTCCACGAACCTCGCTTCGCCGGCCAAGTAAAGGGGTCAAGGGGCAAACGGGCCGAGGGCAACGGGAGGCAAACGCAGTTTGGGTGTTTCCTGGCCCCATGACCTCTTTGTCCCTTGAGCCTTCGTGAAATTCCTGGCAAGCCTTTGCGGCGTCACTTCTTCCCAGATTTCCCCCTGAACAGTAACGCGTTACCTTACAGAGCGCCCTTTCTATTAACGACCATACGCCCTATGACGTAAAACTGTTTCAATCTTTGCCAAAAGTCAACCACCCGGTGCTGCGATTCAGACAGTAGCCGTCTCTTTTCATTTGAAATTTCAAATTAGGCCTATGCACTTGATCCCCCTTGGCACTACTGGTTGTGGCGGCGCGCGCCGGTCGATCACTAGATGCAGCGGTCGGGGGAATGATGTGCATAGGCCAATTTCAAATTTCAAATTTGAAATCTCAAATGTTTCCCCGGCCTCACGGAGCCTCACGGCCGGCGCACGTACTGTTCCAGGCCCGCCCGGACTCGAAATGACAAATGACAAATGGCCGATGACAAATGACAAATATACCCGATCGGATTGCCCCCGGGGATTTGTCGTCTGTCATTGGTCATTTTTTCAAGAAATTTGGTCACTTTGCCGAGACCGTGTTGAGCTCAGAACCGAAACTTGACCCGTCCGGCACACGCTTGCTACCTTTACACTTCTCACTCGGAAGAAGCTGTGAAAAAATTGGCGAAGCTCAACCGACCCAGATGGCCCCTCAAGCACCAAGCCGAGGCCCAAGGGTCAGCCAGTGTATAGCCCCGGCCGTGAGGCCGGGATACAAATGGAAATAGAATCATAAGCGCCAAAGGCACGGCACTTCTCCTGTGCCGGTCCTTCGGACCTCGATATGTGGTCTGGCGCCGATCACGCCCTCACGGGCGCGGCTATTCACTGTCGGCTGTTCGAGCCTCGCCAATTTTTTCCCACATTGTCGGTGCGGGCGGATTGGCGTACATCGGGTTTGATGAGAATCATCGCAGGAGATATCGGATGAGAGCAAAACGGTTTTTCCGGCAGCTTGGCATTGCCCTTTGGTTGTGCCACGTTGGTGTCTTTCAGGTAAGGCCGGTCTCCGGCGAGACGCCTCCAAAAAAGGACGATCGTGGGGACGAGTTTCTGAGGGACTACACTACCGGGCCAGATTCCTTTCCCAATGTCCTGCTCCCCTATCGAGAGCAGACGCTGCCGCCGGTGCGTCTGGAAAACTCGCCGCGGCTGCACGATCTCATCCGTGACGGCAAGCTGGAGCTGTCTCTTTCGGACGCTCTGGCTCTGGCGCTCGAGAACAATCTCGACATCGCGGTACAGCGATACGTGATTCCGTACGCCAAGACTGACGTTCTGCGAACTCGCGCCGGTCAGGCGGCGCGCGGATTCCCGGGGGCGTTAGTTCCCGGCGGACTCACCGCCGGCGCGATCGGGGCGGGAGTGAGCGCGGCCAGCACTGCTGGCGGTCTCGGCTCGGCCGGCGGCATCACGGGAGGCGGCGGAGCCGTCAACATCGGTCCTTCCGGCAACTTCGACCCGGCCATCACCTTCGGTTTCAGTTGGGACCGCGTATCCTCCCCTCTGAACACGCTCCAGGTGGCCGGCGTCCCCACGGTGACGACCTATGCCACGTCGTTTTCCGGCAGCTACACCCAGCTGCTTCCGACGGGCACGAGCTACTTCATCGGATTGAACGGCCTGCGCCAGAGCTCGACGCAAGAGTTCCTTCGCTTCAATCCCGCGGTCATCAGCCGGCTGGCGATCGGATTCAACCAGCCCTTGCTGAACGGTTTCGGGCTTCTGCCCAATGAGCGGTTCGTCCTGGTGGCGCGCAACAATCAGAGAGTCTCCGAGGACGTCTTCCGCCTTCAGGTGATCGCCACGGTCGTGAACGTGCAGAACATCTACTGGGACATGGCGGCGTTCCAGGACAACGTCCGGGTTGCCAAGCAGTCGCTCGAAGTCGCGGAAAAGCTTCTGCGCGACAACCAGGTCCGGGCAGAGGTGGGCACGATGGCCAGCCTCGACGTGGTGTCAGCCGAGTCGGAAGTCGCAGCGCGGAGACGCGATCTGATCGTCGCCGAGACCAACCTGCAGCTCCAGGAAGCGGCGCTCAAGAACATTCTGAGCAAAAAAGGAGATTCCGCGCTGGAATCGGCGCACATCGTGACGGCGGACCCGCTGCCGCCGGTCAAGGACGGTGATATCCCCGATCTCGAAACCGCGCTCGCCGCCGCCTACGAGAGCCGTCCGGATCTGCGGACGGCGCGGACGAATGTGGAAAACCAGGAAATCGCACTGCGGTTCACGGGAAACAGTTTGAAGCCCAACCTTGCGATCTTCGGTATGTACGCAGGCTCCGGCCTCCAGGGCAACAACAGCCGGGATCTTGCGGGAGCGCCGGAGTCTCTGTCGGACACGTTTTCCGGCAAATTCCCCGAATATGCGGGAGGGATGTCCCTGACCATTCCGCTTCGGAATCGTTCCGCGCAGGCCGACGACCTGCGGGCGCAGCTGGAACGAAACCAACTGCACGTCAGCCTGCAGCGTTCGCGCAACCAGGTCGCGCTGGAAGTGCGGCAGGCCGCGATTGGATTGATACAGGGGAAGGCCCAGGTCGAGGCCGCCCACCAGGCCGTGGTCCTTGCCCAGCAGACTCTCGAAGGCGAGCAGCAGCGGCTCGATGCCGGCGTTTCCACGTCCTATCAGCTGATCCTGCGCGAGCGCGACTTGTTCGCGGCACAGCTGGCCGAACTGCAGGCCAAGGCGAGTTATGCCAAGGCCTTGGTCGAGATGCACCGATCGATGGGAACCACCCTCGAGCAGAGCGGCATTCAATTCCCTGACGCCTTGAGCGGCACCGTCACCCACATGCCGGTTCCGGGGACGAACCCGCCCGGAAAGAAGGAAGGCAGGTAGAGTGCCCATGCATGCAGGCCGGAAAAGACTTTCGAGCCTGTGCGCCCATCCCGCGAGTCCAGGCGCGCTCGCATCCCTGGGAGCGTCCCGCAAGGCGGGGCTGTGCGGGTCTAACGTTCGGCGCACAGGATGCGTGCGCCCCCGGGAGAACGCAGAGAAAATCCTTTCCAGGCGGCGAAGAATTGTCGGGTTAGTACCTCTCGTTTTCCTTCTGGCACTCGCGCGCACCGCCTACGCGGCGGGGGATTCCGTCATCGGGCCGCGCGACATCAGCAGGAATCCTGAATGGTTTCCGCGCTTCTACCGTCCCTATCTGCGGCTTCCGCTCGAGGCGCCGGATTTCACCAACTCCGCCAGGGTTTCCCGATGGATCCAGAACGGCACGATCCGTCTGTCGATGACGGAGCTTCTCTCCGCCGTGGTCGAGAACAACCTGGACCTCGTATACTCGAAGAGCTTCCGTCCGATCGCCGAATCCGACGTTCTGCGCGCGAAGGCGGGCCAGGCGCCTCGAGGCTTCGAGGGCGCGTCGATTCCCAGCGGGCTCTTCACGGGGGCCATCGGCGCAGGGCTGGGGCAGGCCGCGGGCGGCGCGGGAGGTATCGGCGGCGGGGGAGGGATCACCGGAAACGCTCGCGCGGTGTTTATTTCGCCGCGCGGCACTTTCGACCCGAGCTTCACGCTGAACTTCAGCCAGGACCGCGCGACCAGCCCGTTGAACACCGTTCGCGTTTCGGGCATACCGGTGGTGACGGGTCCGACGACCTTCCTTCAAGGATCCTACCAGCAGGCTTTCACGACGGGCACCTCATTCAGCGTCAGCCTCAGCAACCAGCGCCAGAGCTCGACGCAGCAGTTCCTGCTCTACAATCCTGCGCTCGTTTCCAGGTTTTCCTTCTCGTTCACGCAGCAGATCCTGAACGGGTTCGGATTCGCCGTGCAGCGGCGGTTCCTGGACGTGGCCAAGAATAACCGGGTCATCGCGCAGGAGATCCTCCGGCAGAACGCAATCGCAACCGTGGCCCTCGCGCAGAGCATGTACTGGGATCTGGCCGGGTCCCGCGAGAACCTGCGCGCCGCGCAGGAGTCGCTCGCGGTGGCCGAGAAGCTCCTGGCGGACACGCGGGTGCGCGTGACGATCGGCAACGCGTCCGATCTCGACGTCATTTCCTCCGAGTCGGAAGCCGCCTCGCGGCGCCGGGACCTGATCGCGGCCCAGACCGATTTCCAGACAAAGGAGCTCGCCCTGAAGAGCGTGTTGAGCAGAAAGATGGATGCGGATCTGGCCGCGGCGCGCATCGAAATAACCGACACGCTTCCCGAGCCCGGGGCATCCGATCTTCCGAAGTTCCAGGAGGCGGTGGAGCGAGCCTACAAGAAGCGCCCGGAGCTCAAGCAGGGCGAGCTGTCGGTTCAAAGCGAGGGCATCGTCGTCCGCTTCACGCGCAACAGCATGAAGCCCACCTTGACCCTGTTCGGCCTTTTCGCGAGCTCCGGACTCTACGGGGATCGAACTATTCCGAACCCCGATGGCCCTCCGATCGTTCTACCGGGCGGGCTGGCACAGTCCCTCCGCCAGGTGGCGCGCGGATCCTTCCCGGAATATGCCGTCGGGTTTGCCCTTTCGATACCGCTCAGGAACCGGGCAGCGCAGGCCGACAACGTGCGAGCGCGACTCGAGCAGCGCCAGTCGGAAGTTCAACTCCGCCGGACCCGGACCACCATCGAGCTGGAAGTGCGCAGGGCGATCATCGGGATCGAGCAGAGCAGGGCCCAGGCCGAGGCAGCGCGTAAAGCGCTCGATCTGACCCGGCAGATTCTGGAGGCCGAAGGGATCAAATTGCAGGAGGGAATCTCCTCGCCGTACCGGCTGACGCAGCTCCAGCGCGATCTGATCGCCGCGCAGCGCGCCGACGTGGAGGCCCGCGTGAGCTACGTCAAGGCCGTCGTCGAGTTGTCGCGCGCCACCGGAGAGACCCTCGAAAAGAACCACATCACCATGGACGATATTCTCCGATAGCCCGCCACATCATT
>QHZE01000743.1 GCA_003225335.1 Acidobacteriota bacterium | reverse complement strand
CGGCCTTGATTCCTTACGAGGACGAAATCATCGCCTTGAGGCACCGAAGGCCGCCAACGTCGTACGCGCGGATCGCCGATTTGCTGTTCCAAAAGTACAAACTCAGCGTTTGCCGTGAAACCATCTTCAGGTTCGTCAAGGTGAGGTCCCGTGGCCGCAAGGTTTATGGTTACACGCGCAACGCATCCGCGGAGAAGTCAGCCTCTGTTCTGGCGGCACCACAACCCGCTGCTGGTTCCCTTCCGCCGGCCGCTGTTGCCGTAACAGCCGAGCGGAAGCCGCCGAAGCCGACCTTCCGGTTCACGCCCAGCAAGCATTACAACCTGACTCGACTGCCGCCCGAAGAAGCCGCGGCACGCCGAAAGAAACTCGAAGAGGAAGGACACTGATGTCTACGATTATCTTTACAGCCGGCGCCAAAGGCGGGACCGGCAAATCCACAGCGGCGCGCTTTCTGGTCACCTACCTGCGCGAGCATGGCGCCGATCCGCTGCTGCTGGATCTTGACGATGAGAACCGGACGCTGTCCCGGTTCTTTCCCGAGGCTCTTCAGGTCGAGATTAAAAAAAGGTCTTCGCACGACATCCTGGTCGAACGGGCTCTCAGCGGCAGCTCACTGATCATCGCCGATTTGAAGGCAGGCACCGGGAGTGAGGTGCTCGACTGGTGGCTCGATGTGCCTTTTGAAGAGCTTCAGTCCCTCAGTCTTGGCTTTGTCTGCGTTGCTTGTGTTACCAGTTCGCCTGACAGTGTCCACTCTTTTCTGCACTGGGTAGACGCGCTGCGGGATCGCGTGACCTATGTCGTTTTCAGAAACCTCAAGGACGGGGACTATTTGCCCGACTACGACGAAAGCGATGAGGCCCTCAGCTTCCGGCAAACGTTCGATCCACACCATGTGGTGCTCCCACGCCTGGACGAGGAGTATGTGAGCGAGCTCGAGCGGTTGGATCTGACGGTCGCGGAAGTGCTGGATTCTTCCGACGGCGTGTCCGCTCGGGGCAGAAACATTGGACCGATACTCTGCCGCCTGATGGTCAGGGCGCGGCTTCGCCGCTTTCAGCAGAGTATCTATGATCAGCTCGACCCTATCCGACAGCGGCTTTCTTCGCACGCCAACAGACCAGTAAACGAACCATGAACGCTCCAGCGGCCCAGCAAACATTGTTTAAGGACCTTGTCGCGGATCTCCCCGATCAGCATCAGGCCGAATTCTTTCGGAACCTGCACGAGGCCGGGATCAGCCCGAACGATGTCGAGCTGGCGCGCCTGTTGCGTGCCCTCCAGCTCTACAAAGCCTACTACGAATCCATCCCCGCCGCCGTTCGGGCAGCTGCCGCCGAGATTGAGCGGCTGAAGCAGGAAATTGACCGCCTCAGTGCCGACGCGCGTTCGAGTTCGGAGGCGAGCGGGCGCCTGGCCGGTCAGGTCATCCGGGAAGCGGAACGCTTCCGCCAGGATCTCGCGGGGATCCGCGAGCGCGTTGCAGCCGCCGCGCGCGGCTCGGCCGAGAACCTGGCTTCGCGCATGGCCGAGTTGCTGACCGCGAACATCGAGAAGACGGTGCTTCAGCCGCTCGAGAGCCGTCTTGACGAGCTTGCCGGATCGAACCTCGCATTCGACGATGCCATCAAGCGCAGCAATAATGCCGCGGCGGCTCTGGGCCAAAGCGTCGCATTGGCCCGCCGCGTTCACTTTGGCGCCTATGCACTGGGCGCGTTCGTCATCGCATGCTCATTGACGATGGCCTCCTGGTTTTATCTCGATCGATTGTATGTCGATAGGTTCGAGCGGGATCGGGCAGCCCTGGTCCAGCAGATCGAGAAGAACCGCGCGGTGCTGCTCAAGCTGGCCGAGTCGCACCGAACCCTCGAGCTGCTTCAAGACCCTGAGCGGCCGCACCGAAAACTTCTCGTTATGAAAGACGCCTCCTGCTGGCAGTCCACGCGCAACCAAGGCGTCATCGAATTCAATGACTGACAATTCTCCGTGCATCTCCTTGTCCTCCGTGCCTCCGTGGTTAGAGCGGCCTCACCACCGCCCACACGCGGGTTGGGAGAGGAGTGTCTGATGCCCTCACGTGCCTACGTAGCTCACGATCGCGCGGTTTCCGCCGCCAGGATCTACGTCCAGATGGCCGTCGTCGGTTTCCTGCTGGCTTCGGTC
>QHZE01000742.1 GCA_003225335.1 Acidobacteriota bacterium | reverse complement strand
CATGGGGGGCGCGATGGAATATTTGGGGATGGCGCGCTACTCCCATTTCATCATTCTGTACTGGAATGCGGCGGTACGCCTGGGTGTCTTCCTGATCGTCGTATTTCTCCTGTCGTCCGTCAGATCCTGGGGCTACGAGCTCGCGCGGAGGGTAGAGGAGAGAACCGCCTTACTGGCAATGGAGATCGAGGAGCGAAAGCGCACGGAGGCGGAACGTGAAGTGGTCATCGCAGAGCTACGGGATGCTCTTTCAAACGTCAAGCATCTGCACGGGCTCTTGCCCATCTGCGCTTCGTGCAAGCGGATCCGCGACGATCACGGCTACTGGAATGATGTCGAGGAATACATCCGGAAGCATACGGAGGCAGATTTCACCCACGGTATATGCCCGGATTGCATGAACAAGCTGTATCCGGGGATGGGAGTGCCTTCACCGACATAGTGTCTCCCTGTAGTACTGCCAGGCCGAAACAATCAAAGACACGAAGACGCGAAGCTGACTGGCGAGGATAACAGGATGAACCAGGATTTACCTGTTCGTATTCCTGGCCGGAATTGCAGATGGGGCGGTGGACGGTTAGCTCCTCATACCGCCCAGTCATTCGCAGGCGAGACCGATCTTCGTGGCATGGCTGTCTCGGCCATGACCCAGGTCAAGTTAGATCCTCAGTCCCCACGGGCGGGACGCCCGTGCCACGACATACCCTCCCGTGTGCAGTATTGGGACGCAAGCTGATCAAGATCCGGCACAGTGCGGCTGAGGATCGGCGCCGACGGCCTTGCGGTACGTATGCTCCAGCAGGAGGTCGCCCCCTTTATCAATTCCGAAGAGATTGCTGTTGCCGCGCTAAGAAGATCCGGAAAGATCGGGTGGCTCCCGACCTGCCGGAACCAGTACCTCGCGTTGTCCGCGTCCGGCTCGCGGCGGTGCATGAAGCCGTGCCAGTAGCTGCCGTCCTGCGTTTCAATTTCCTGAGCGATCTCGTGCGCCGCGTCCAGAAAATCCTGCCAGAGAAGAAGTCCTGCCCTTAGGAGCTTACCTGAAAGCGCGTCGCACAGCCGCTCAGGAGCGACGAGATTTTCGGGTGTCAGGGACTGGATTCGCCCGAGTAAGATCTCATCCCGTCCTCGGGAGGGCGCGAGCTCAGGCAAATCGGGCCTGTCGAGGAGGGATCGGATCGTTGGGCTTAGAGTAACCATCGGCGCAGTAACTACTCCGTGACGATCCTTGCCGGCAAGACAAATGACAAATGAAAAATGACCAATGAAAAATGACCAATCCGTGCAAATCCTTGTCCGGCGGTCAAGGATATTTTCACCGCGAAGACGCGAAGAGCGCGAAGAAAAGCGATTTCAAAAACTTTGCGCTCTTCGCGTCTTCGCGGTGGATTTTTTGGGTTGCGGCTGGGCTGCACTGTGTTCATCGCGTCGTTTCATACTTTTGACGAATAGCGTGATCGCCCCAACGAATTCCACGGATTAGACGAAAACATAGATTCATACCTGCAGCACGCCGGTCCGGAAAGGCTCGATTTCGGGATTGTGCGACGCCACGTCCAGCGCCAGAATCAAGGCTTTTCGCGTGCCGGCGGGGTGCAGGATCTTGTCGATCCACAGCCGCGCGGCCGCATAGCGCGGATCCAGCGCCCTGTCGTACTGCTCCTGAATGCTTCGGATGATTTCCTGCCGTTCCTGCCCGGAAAGCTTTCTTCCCGCTTTCTCTTCCTGGCGCACGCGAATATCGGCCAGCGTGCGCGCGGCTGAGGCTCCGGCCATCACGGCATACCGCGCTGTGGGCCACGCGAAAATAAAGCGGGGATCATAGGCTTTCCCGCACAGGGCATAGTGCCCCGCCCCGTAGCTCCCTCCCAGAATCACGGTGATCTTGGGCACGACGCTGTTGGAAACCACGTTGACCAACTTGGCGCCGGATTTGATGATCCCCGAAATCTCTGCATCCCGCCCCACCATGAAGCCGTTGACATCGTGAAGGAAGATCAGCGGGATAAGGTTCTGATTGCAGTCCATGATAAAGCGCGCGGCTTTGTCCGCGGCTTCCGTGTAAATGACGCCGCCTACTTCATAAGCCCTTCCTGGCTCGCGGATGTGGGTTTTCTGGTTGGCGACGATGCCTACAGACCAGCCTCCCAGCCGCGCGTACCCGCAGATCAGAGTTTTGCCGTATTCCGCCTTGTACTCTATGAACTCGCTCAGATCGACCAGCCGGGCGATGATGTCGCGCACATCGTATTCGCGTGACGGGTTCAACGGCATGCGTTCGTACAATTCTTCCGCCCCGTGGAGAGGCTCCGCCGGCGCGCTGCGGTGGAACGGGGCGCGCGCCCGTTGTCCCATCAAGGAAACGATCTCCCGAATTCTGCGCAAGCAGCTCGGGTCATCCGGCTCCCGGAAATCGATGGTGCCGCTGAGAGCCGAGTGCAACTGCGCGCCGCCCAACTCCTCGCTGGTCAGGTCCTGGCCGATCGCCGCCTTGACGAGCGACGGCCCCGCTATGTACAGGCCGCTCCCTTCGGTCATGAGGATCTTGTCGGACATCACCGGCAAATAGGCGCCCCCTGCGACGCAGTTTCCCATGATGGCAGCAATCTGCGGGATGCCCGAGGCCGAAATGCGGGCATTGTTCCGGAAGATGCGGCCAAAATCGTCTTCATCCGGAAAAATCTCGTCCTGCAGCGGCAGAAACACCCCGGCCGAGTCCACCAGGTAGATGAAAGGCAGGTGGCTGTCCATGGCAACGCGTTGGGCGCGCAGGACCTTCTTTACAGTCATGGGGAAGAACGACCCGGCTTTGACGGTCGCGTCGTTGGCGATGATCATGAACAAGCGGCCTTCCACCTGGCCGATGCCTGTGACCACTCCCGCCGCCGGCGCGCCGCCCCATTCCCGGTACATATCGAATGCTGCGAAAAGGCCGATCTCGAAGAATTCAGTCCCAGGGTCGATCAGCTCTGCGATGCGCTCGCGCGCGGTGAGACGCCCTTTCTCGTGCTGCTTGCCGATGTTTTCCGGACCGCCTCCCTGGATCATGGCCTCCGTGTGATTGACGATTGTCGAATGACGAATGGTCCGTCAATCGTCAATCTTCAATGGATTTCAAATCTTAATGCGGGATCATGTAAGGTACAATCGCCATATGATTCTCGGAAAGCGTGTTCGGCTGCGGCCCTTGGAGAGAGAGGATCTGCCTCGGTTCGTGCGCTGGGTCTCCGATCCCGAGATCCGCGCGCACGTGGCTCAGTATAAACCGCTCAGCCTGGCGCAGGAGGAGCAGTGGTACGCGCGAAACCTGGAGGCCGGGGACACGCAATCCTGGGCCATCGACGCGCACCGCGAACAGACGACGGCAGATCCCTGGGAACACATTGGAGTGTGCGGCTACCATGTTATCGACTGGCGCAATCGGTCGGGCGAGGTGGGGATCATCATCGGTGCGCGCGAGTACTGGTCTCAGGGGTTCGGCACCGATGCCATGCAGACTCTGGTCGGCTGGGGTTTCAACACTTTGAACCTCAACCGCGTTCACCTTCACGTCTATGCCGACAACGCGCGGGCTATCCGATGTTACGAAAAGGTGGGCTTCCGGACGGAGGGCTGCCTCCGCCAGGCAAATTTCCATAACGGTGTGTATCGGGATGCGCTCTTGATGGGACTCCTGCGCGAAGAGTGGCGCTCGTCGTAGCCGTCTCCGGAAACTTCAAAACATGAAGCCACCGATAAACACAGTTCGGCCCAGCCGCAACGAAAACACCATCTCACGGCAGAGACGCTGAGAGCGCAGAGAAAGAAAATGACAAATGACAAATGACCAATGAAAAATGACAAATGGCACGTCGTTCCTTCTGACTTCTATTTGTCATTGTTCATTTGCCATTTGCCATTTGTCATTTTTGGGAGTCCCTCCCCTGGGACACGCCTCATATGAAAGACCCAGTGTGCGGAATGGATGTCAATCCGGAGACCGCGGCGGGCAGTCACCAGCACGGAGGCAAGATCTACTATTTCTGCGGCCGGCACTGCCTGGACAGGTTCCGCAGTTCGCCGGAGGCTTTCCTTACAAGTCCCCTGGTAACACTAGCGCCCGCCCCTCCCCGGGCGGAGGGTCCGCCTCCTCCTGCGGGCCCGCGTACCGGATATACGTGCCCGATGCACCCTCAGATCGTGCAGCCGGGTCCGGGGGCCTGTCCGATTTGCGGCATGGCCCTGGAGCCTCTGATCCCCGCCGGGGAGCAGGAGGAGGAAATCAGTCCCGAGCTCTCTGACATGGAGCGCCGGTTCTGGATCAGCTTCGCTCTGGCCCTGCCGGTTCTCCTCCTCGCCATGTCTCAGATGCTCCCCGGACAGCCGGTGCACTCCCGTCCGATTATCTGGCTGCAGCTTCTGCTTTCCACGCCGGCCGTGCTCTGGGGCGGCTGGCCGTTGTTCCAGCGCGGGTGGGCTTCGATCGCGCACCGCAGCCTGAACATGTTTACTCTGATCGCGCTCGGGACCGGCACTGCCTACGGGTACAGCGTTATCGCAACACTCTTCCCGGGCATTTTCCCGGATTCGTTTCGCGCGCATACCGGAGAAGTTCCCGTCTATTTCGAAGCCGCCGCTGTGATCACGGCACTGGTTCTCCTGGGGCAGGTCCTGGAGCTGCGGGCGCGCAGCCGCACCGGTCAAGCGATACGTTCCCTCCTCGGTCTGGCCCCGAAGACGGCCCGCCTTGTGCGCGATGACGGCACAGAAGCGGACACACCGCTGGAGCGCGTCAGGCCCGGGGATCGGCTGCGGGTCCGTCCGGGGGAAAAGGTCCCGGTGGACGGCATCATTCTTCAGGGTACAAGTTCCCTCGACGAGTCCATGATTACGGGCGAGCCCATTCCGGTGGAAAAGGCTCCAGGCAGTCGAGTGACCGGAGGAACGGTAAATGCCACCGGAAGCTTCGTGATGTGCGCCGAGCGCGTCGGAAGCGAGACGCTTTTGGCTCAGATCGTGCGGCTT
>QHZE01000288.1 GCA_003225335.1 Acidobacteriota bacterium | reverse complement strand
TATCAAACAGTTGCTTGCCTCACCTCCATGGGCCTTGCAGCGCGTGGGGATTGCGGCATCGGCGATTCACCGGCAGGATCCTGGCACGGCATTAGTCAGTGCAATCTCCAGCACTGATCCGTTGCTGAAAGCGCGCGCGCTGCGGGCCGTGGGGGAATTGGGACTGAAAACCTTTCTCCCCGAGCTGAGAAAGCATCTGACCGATCAGGATGGCGCGTGCCGATTGTCTGCCGCATGGTCGGCGGCGTTGCTCTCTGCTGACTCAAGTGCGTTGGCGATTCTGATGTCCGTTGCCGAGTCGAACCTGCCGTATCGCGAAAGAGCGTTGCGGGTCGCGATCCGGCGGATGGATCTATCCTCTGCGGCCGCGTGGCAGCGCAAACTGACGCAAGACGGAAAACTGGTTCGAATCGCGATTGTTGCAGCGGGAGCGTTTGGAGATCCGGCGAGCATTCCATGGCTGATCGGGCAGATGAACGTACCAGAGCTGGCGCGGATAGCAGGTGAGGCGTTCACCATGATCACCGGCGTCGATATCGCCTATCAGGACCTGGACGGCAAGCAACCCGAAGGCTTCCAGGCCGGGCCGACGGAGAACCCGGAAGACGAGAACGTCGAGATGGACCCGGACGACAACCTCCCCTGGCCTGATCCGGCGCTCATCGCGAAATGGTGGAACGCTCACCAGGGCGAATTCCAGAAGGGCGCCCGGTATCTGCTCGGGAAACCCATTACCGTCGATTGGCTGCAGCAGGTGCTTCGCATTGGCCGCCAGCGCCAGCGCGCTGCAGCAGCACTGGAACTGGCTATGAGACAGCCGGGCAAGCCCCTCTTCGAGGTGCGAGCCCCGGGTTTTCGCCAGAAACAGATTCTTGCAGGGTCGTGAGTTAGCCAACCCTATCGGGAACTGGAGGTAGTGGGCTCTTTCTCGGCTTCGCCGGGGACCTTCTCCCACGTGTACGACCGGCCCATGGCGTACTTCTCGAACCATTCCAGCTCGACGTTCATTTTGAACAGCTGGTGACGCAGCTCGCCCCAGCCGTGGGGTTCGCGCGGGGCCACGTAGAGACGCGTAGGGACCCCGTTGGTTTTCAACGCGCGGTGCATCTCGACGGACTGAGGCATCGGGACGCGCACGTCTTTTTCCCCGACCAGGAAGATCGTAGGAGTCTTGACCTTCCATACGTCCTTCAACGGGGAATTGTCCCAATACACGGAAATCGGCGCATCTTTCTGCCAGGGCGTCCCGCCGAACCAGGGCGTTCGATAGCTTCGGACATCGCTCTGGGCGTACATCGATATCCAGTTGCCCGCTCCGGCTCCGGAAGACGCCGCTTTGAACCGGTCCGTGAAGGTGATCATCTTGTTGGTCATGTGTCCCCCGGCGCTCCATCCCATTTTTACGAGGCGCTCCGGATCCGCAATGCCGCGCTGGATCAGGTAATCCACTCCCGCCATGACGTCCAGGTGCGCTTGGTTGAAATAATGGCCCACCATATCGCGCAGAAATGCGTTTCCATATCCGGTGGATCCGCGGTAGTTCGGCTGCAGCACTGCGTAGCCTTTGGCGGCGAGCACAGGCTTGTACTGGCTCCAGGAGCCAAACACCAGCTTATCCGATGACTGCGGGCCGCCGTGAGTATCGACAACAAGCGGGTACCGCTTGCCCTCTTGATAGCCCAGAGGGTATGTCAGAACTCCTTCAACAATCACGCCGTCGGCGCCTTTCCATTGAATCTTTTCCACTCGCGGCAGCTCAAAGTCGCGAGCCACGTATTCAAGTATCCGTGTCACGGGAGCGGGCGCGGACATGTCCGGTCCCCAGACGTAAACCTCGCCCGGATTCTGCGGCTCGTTCAGTATGAAAAGATGACGGCTGCCGGACTCAAAGAGCGACCAGGAGCCCAAAGCATGCGCCCCGTCCGTGAGCTGTTTCGGCGTCCGCGAGTCAAGGTCCAGTTGGTGAAGTTCGTTGTGCACGCCCATGTTGCACAGCATGAAGACCGATCGGCCGTCCCTGGACCATCTGGCGTCGTCGATGCCGTAGGGAAAGTCCGGCAGCAGGAGCCTGGCCTCCCCTCCGCCGGAAGGAACGACGAACAGGTTGCTGTTGTAGTACGTTTCGAACTTCCGGTTCGCTCCCGCGGTGAAGAGCACCTGGCTGTTATCCGGAGAGATCTCGATGTTACTCTCCGCGACCCTGTTGTGCGTCAACTGAATCTCTCCTGCGCCGGAGGCATCCGTCACGAAAACCTCGCTTTGATCGGAGTCGCCGAAACGAGGCGTCGGCGCGCGCGACAGGACAATCTTTTTGCCGTCGCGGGACAGGCTGTAGGCAGTGTCGGAAAAGTTCCCGTCCGTCAGTTTCTTTTCGCCCTTGCCGGCAATGCGGACTCTCCACAGGTGGGTCTGCTTGTAATCCTCATCAAAGGCATAGACATCGTCTTTCTGTTTATCGCGTTTTTTCTCCTCCTCGGTCTTGGGATCGGACGACAGGAAGTACAGCGATTCGCCATCCGGGGACCAGCTGATGCTCGACACGGCGGTGGAATGTTCCGTAAGCTGCTCCGCTTCTCCGCCATTGTTGTGGATCAGATAGATCTGCGTGGTCTCCTCGCTCCCGCCCTCAGCGGAGCTCGAAGGCTTTCGGCCGAGGAAGGCGATCAGCTTCCCGTCCGGCGACCAGTGAGGACTGCTTTCTCCTTTCACGCCGTTGGTCATTTGAACCAGACCGCTGCCGTCCGCGTTGACGCGCCAGATGTGCGAGATTCGTGTGTTGGCCTTCCAGTCGGGTTTGCTCATCACGAACAGAACCTGTCTCCCGTCCGGCGAAACCTGGGGATCGCTGAGTTGTGGCGCTTCGATCATGTCGATGAGCGTCATAGGCCGTCTGGGCTGCGCCTGGAGCGGTACGGCCAGAGCCAGCAAGGCCAAAAGACTTATTTTCAAGCGTGACATAGTTCTCTCCCGGAGGTTTGGATGATCCTTTGCCACTGCTTTACCACAAAGACGCGAAGGCGCGAAAATCACAAAGTTTCTGCGCGCCAGGTGACGCGTGTGAGGAGCGCCTGAAACGACATGAGCAGCATCCCCAGGTCGCGCAGCGTGTCGGCTTTCATTTCTGCGACGAGCTCCTCGTGCGATCTCTGCACCGGCGTGACGGAGAAACAACCGCAGTTCACCGGAATGTCTCTCACGATGTCCGTGAGGAGCGCCGCGATAAACACGAGAAGCATTCCCGTGACGAGCAGGGCGGCCCCCCTGCGATGGATTCCGGCGACCAGCGCCAGGCCGCAGACCATCTCCAGCCAGGGCAACACGATGGCCATTGGGTTGATCCAGGACGAGGGAAGAATCTTGTAGTTCCAGATCATGTGGGCAAAGCTGGGAGGGTCGTAGACCTTCGGCCAGGCGGCAATTACAAATATGATTCCGAGCGCGATTCGAACGAGGATCGAAAGCCAATGGTTGTGAAGCAGGCGGCTCACGGCGTGTTTCCTCTGTGCACGGGCAGCCCCCGGCGTTCCCAGTCAGGGAACCCCTCTTTGTACACATAGATGTTGTAGAAGCCAGTCATCCCCAGTTTTTCCGAGAGAATTTTCGAGTCCTCGCAGTCTCCTCCTGAGCAGTACACCACCATCACCTGTTCGAAGGGTATCGCTTCTTTCTGCAGAGCGCCGATCTTCTCGTCCGCATCACGCTCCCAAATTGCAATACTGCGCGCTCCCGGAATGTGCCCGCGTTCGTATGCGTCGCTGCGCCGGGCATCGATAATCAGCGCTCCTGCCGCCTGGAGACGCTGCGCGACATCGCCGGCAACTTCAAGATAAGGAAGTCCCGGGTCTTTTGGGGGCGCGATGGTGCGGAGATACTTTGAACCCCCGGCGGTGGGCGAACTGGCAGAAGCTTCCGGGGTCGCAGCCTGAGGCTGCAAATCGCCGGCGGAATAGTGCCCGATCCAGGCGAGGCTCCTCTCCTTCGGAGCCATGAGATTATAGATGCCTGCCAGGCAAATGGAGACCGCGGCCAGCAGCGCTGCTTCTCCGACGACTTGCTTCGATCTCATAAGAAGGTATTAACCAATAGCTGTGGGGACATCAAGCTAAATTCAGTGGTCAGTGGTCAGTGGCCAGTGGTTTTGTCTTCCGCCAACTGGCCACCGACCACTGGCCACTGGCCACTGTCTTCTGGGACTTCCCAAAGCGCGCCGCTTGACCTATGATAAATAGTTTCTATGAGGTAAGACCTGTGAGCACTGAACTGATTCAACAGATTAGAGATGTGGATCCGGAGGAGACCCGCGAGTGGATTGAGTCCCTGGAGTCGCTGGTCCGCGGCGACGGGGGTGTGCGCTGTCAGTATCTCCTTCAGAGAGTCCTCGATCGAGCCCGAATGCTGCACATTGGGATTCCCGAGCTCGTTCAGACTCCTTACATCAATACGATCCCGCCTGAAGAAGAGCCCCTGTTCCCGGGAGATGAGTGGATCGAGAAGCGCATCCGCCGCCTGATTCGCTGGAACGCGGCGGTCATGGTAACCCGGGCCAACATGGTCTACGACGGTATTGGAGGACACATCTCCACCTACGCTTCGTCTGCCTCGCTGTACGAAGTGGGTTTTAACCACTTCTTCCGCGGCAAGGATGACGGCAGCGCGGGGGACCAGATTTACTTTCAAGGACACGCCGCCCCGGGTATCTACGCCCGGGCCTTTCTGGAAGGGCGTTTTACGGAGTCGCAGCTCGACCATTTCCGCCGCGAGGTGGTTCCGGGACAGGGCCTCTGCTCCTATCCGCATCCCCGCCTCATGCCGGACTTCTGGGAATTCCCCACCGTTTCGATGGGGCTGGGGCCGATCTCGGCGATTTACCAGGCGCGTTTCAACCGCTATCTGGAAGCACGGGGCATCTGCAATACCGAGAACTCTCATGTCTGGTGTTTCGTGGGAGACGGCGAATGCGATGAGCCTGAAAGTCTGGGCGCCCTGTCTTTGGCGGGCCGCGAGAAGCTGGACAATCTGATCTTCGTCATCAATTGCAATCTCCAGCGGCTCGACGGACCGGTCCGCGGGAACGGCAAGATCATCCAGGAGCTCGAGACCGTCTTCCGCGGCGCCGGCTGGAACGTCGTCAAAGTGATTTGGGGACGGATGTGGGACGACCTCCTGCGGAGGGACGTGGATGGTGTGTTGCTCCGAAAGATGAACGAAACAGTCGACGGCGCCTACCAGAAGTTCTCGACGGCCGATGGCGCGTACCGCCGGGAATACTTCTTCGGGCCCGACCCTCGGCTGCGCAAGCTGGTAGAGCACCTGAGCGACAGCGACCTGGAGGCTCTCCGGCGCGGCGGCCATGATGTATTGAAGGTCTATGCCGCGTACAAACGCGCGGTCGAACATCGAGGGTCTCCCACAGTGATCCTGGCCAAGACCGTGAAAGGCTGGGCGCTTGGAGAAGGATTCCTGGGCAGGAACGTGACCCACCAGATGAAGAAGATGAAAGTCCAGCAGTTGCGAGAGTTCCGCGATCTCCTGGAGCTGCCCATTTCAGACGAGCAGCTGGAGGATCCCCCGTACTACCATCCCGGACCCGAGAGCGAGGAGATCCAGTACATGATGGAGCGCCGCCGCGCCCTGGGCGGTTGCATTCCCAGGCGCGTTGTACGCTCCAAGCCTTTGAAGCTTCCTCCGGCCGACCTTTATGAGGAGTTCAAGGAGGGCACAGGGACGGCGCGGGAAGTTTCAACGACCATAGCCTTTGTCCGCCTGCTGCGAAAGCTTCTCCGGGACAAGGACGTCGGGCGGCGCATTGTGCCCATCATCCCCGATGAGGCGAGGACGTTCGGTATGGACGCGCTCTTCAGGGAAATCGGGATCTACTCCTGGGTGGGCCAGCTGTACGAATCCGTCGATGCGGGGCTCCTGATCAGCTACAAGGAGAGCAAGGACGGGCAGCTCCTCGAGGAGGGGATCACGGAAGCCGGCAGCATGGCCAGCTTTACCGCCGCCGGCACCAGCTACGCCACGCGCGGTGAGATCATGATCCCGTTCTACATCTTCTATTCAATGTTCGGATTTCAGCGCACCGGCGACCAGATCTGGGCATTTGCCGATGCGAGAGGACGCGGTTTCATGATGGGGGCTACCGCTGGCCGCACCACACTGAACGGCGAGGGCCTCCAGCACGAAGATGGTCAGAGCCATATCCTGGCCACGACGGTGCCAAACGTTCTCGCCTACGATCCCGCCTTTGCCTATGAAATGGCCCTGATCGTCCGGGAGGGACTGCGCCGGATGTACGAGAAGCAAGAAGACATCTTCTATTACATCACCCTCTACAACGAGAACATCGTGCATCCTTCCATGCCCGAAGGGGCGGAAAATGGAATCGTCAAGGGCCTGTATCGTTTCCGGCCTGCGCCGGTCAGGGGGCGACATCGGGTCCAGCTTTTCGGGAGCGGAAGCATAATGCTCGCGGTCGGGCAGGCGCAAGAGTTGCTTGCCGAAAGGTTCGATATAGCCGCAGACGTGTGGAGCGCTCCGAGTTACCAGCAGCTTCGCAACGAAGCGCTCTCGGTCGACCGCTGGAATCGGCTCCATCCGGAGGAAACCCCTCGAAAACCGTACGTGGTTCAGGCGCTGGAAGGAGTGCCGGGACCCATCGTTGCCGCAACCGACTATTTGAAGGCCGTCCCCGATCTGATCCGTCCCTGGGTCACGCAGCGGTTCATTTCCCTGGGCACCGACGGGTTCGGCCGGAGCGACACGCGCGAAGCCTTGCGGCGCTTCTTTGAAGTCGACGCCGAATCCATAGCGGCGGCCGCGCTCTATGCCCTGTCGCAGGAGGGGAAGATCCCGCCTTCGGAGGTCTCGCGAGCCATCAAGGACCTGGGTATCGATCCGGAAAAGCCAGACCCCCTCTTCGCCAACTGAGTGAAGCAGTAGCCGGAAGGCAGAAGGCCTTATCTTTATTTGTTATGCTGCTTGGCGGTATGGACAAAGGACGGGATGGGAAGAGCGTATTGGGGCTCTCCAGCCTCTTCGCGCTGATAGGGGGCCTCTGCTGCCTGACGCCGATCGTCATGATCTTGCTCGGGCTGGCGACCGTCTCGGCAGCGAACAGCTGGGGAAACATCCTCTACGGAGAGTACAGGTGGTATTTTCGGGCCGCGGCGATCGCCTGCTTCATTGCGGCGCTCGTGATCTATTTCCGTAAACAGGGGGTCTGCACCCTCGACGAAGCGCGCCGCCAGCGCAATCGGATTGTCAATCTGTCGGTCCTTGCGCTGATTCTGGGCGTCGGGTTTTACATTTTCTGGACTTACACTGTTCTGCATTACTGGGGGATCGCCGTAGGATTACCCTGGGCAGTCTACGATGAGTCCTGGGCCGTTCCGGCAGCCCTGGCGGTGTTTGGCGCTGGTGCCCTGATTTATTGGATCCAGCGCCGCCGCGCAAGGCCGCGCAACACGGGGAGGCTGCGTGACGTTCGTTCCGAGGTTGCGCAGCATCGTTGAGCGAGCCTGACAAAACTTGCGACTAAAAGTTCTTCTTAGCGATTCTTCGCGTCTTTGCCTCTTCGTGTTGAATGCGCCGTAACCTGTTTTCACCACAAAGACGCGAAGACGCAAAGAATTTTGGAGCTGGGGTACTTTATGCGTGTAAATGCGAGTCTCCTCTTTTTCTTGATCGTGAGTCTGGCGTCCGGTCTGAGGGCGCAGCAGGTGTCCGTTCAGGAATATGCGCTTCAGAACGGGATGAAACTGCTGATGGTTCCTCGGAAAGGGGACCCGAACATAGCGGCGGGCTGGGTCGCCAGAGTCGGCTCCGTCAACGAAAGGCCCGGAATAACCGGAATCTCGCACCTTTTCGAGCACATGATGTTTAAAGGCACGCATGCGATCGGGACCACGGACATCAACAAGGATTTGGAGATCATGGCGCGCATGGATGCCGTAAAGGCCGAGCTGCGCAAGGAGGAAGAGGAGCAGAACCGCAGGCTGCGGCTGGGGGAGATCTCCGACTTGACGGACCCGAAGAACCGCTCGCCCCGCCACCAGCAGCTGCTGGATGAATTTGCCGGGCTGGAAAAGCAGGAGAAGGACCTCCTGGTCAAGAACGAGTTCGACAAGATCTATACGGCGGCCGGCGCGAGCGGGATGAATGCCTTTACGGAACGCGATCTTACGGTTTATTTCATCAACGTGCCGGCCAACAAGATCGAGCTCTGGTTCTGGATGGAATCGGACCGTCTGTTGAATCCCGTGTTTCGCGAGTTCTACTCCGAACGCGACGTTGTCCGTGAAGAGCGCCGCTTGCGCACCGAAAGCACTCCGACCGGGAAGTTCGAGGAGGAGTTCGAGTCCACGTTCTGGCGTCAACTACGCGCCCAACAATGTCTCGGCGTGTCTGGTGGGGGACTTCGACCCGGCCCAGGCCAGGGCTCTCGCGGACCGGTACTTCGGGCGGCTCAAGCGCAATCCGCAGGGACAGCCGCCGGTGCGCACGCGAGAAGTGGAGCATCTGGCTGAAAAGAGAATGATTGCCTTCGCCGAAACAAATCCCGAGGTCGAGATCCGGTATCCGTCAACGGCTGACGGACACAAGGACGAACCGGCCCTGGTAGTTCTCGGCTCGCTCCTCACCGGCCGAACCGGACGGCTTTACAAGTCCCTGGTCCTGGAGCAGAAGATCGCCAACAGCGTCTCGGGAGGCCAGAACGGATTGAAGTGGGAGGGGTACTTCGAGCTGAGCGGCGTCGCGAAACCCGGCAGCGCTCCGGAGCAGGTAGAACAGGCCCTCTACAAGGAAGTGGAGAAGCTTCAGAAAGAAAAGGTAAGCGAGCGCGAGCTGCAAAAAGTCAAGAACGGGTTCGCGGCCGACAATTTTCGGAGGCTTCAGAAGAATTTCTCTCTGATGCTTCAACTGCTGCTCGCCGAGAGCAATCGAGGATGGCAGTCTTTCAACGAAGACCCCAGGAAGATCGATGACGTTACGGCCGGCGACATTCAGCGCGTTGCCAATCAATATTTCAAGCCGGAGAAGCGAGCGGTCGCTCTCTACTACACAAAGAAAGCTGCTCCGGGAGAGGAAGACCCGCTGCTGACCGGACTCAATGACGAAGAGAAGGCCCAGGTCCGGGAGCTGAAAAACGCGCTGGCCCGAATGCCGGTCGAACAGGCCCGCTTGCTGCTCCAGCAGGTCCAGCAACAGGAAGGCTCCGCGCCCCCCGAAAAGAAACAGTTCCTCCAGACCGTCAAGACGCTGGTGCAGGAAAAGATTGGAGGGAAGCCGTGACCGAGAGGCGCGATTCAGACAGTATCACCCGCACCGAAAGGGATAGCTTGATCAACTTACGGCCCGAAGCTCGGAGGCCCTGTTCGATATGGTGTGGATCGTCCGCCGAAAGGGACAACTTGACCAACTTAAGGCCCGAAGGGCCGGCAGTAGTTAGCCTCCCGCGTCAGCGGGAGGGGAATCGGGTGTCACAACCCCTGAGCGCCGAAGGCGCGGCACAGTCGCGTGGCATGGCCGTCCCGCCCGTGGGAAGTGGGCATCTAACTCACTGCCGGGCCTTCGGCACTTGCGTAGAGCGAACCCGGCGACACCCTTCGAGAAGATATCGCTACTGTAAGAAGCGCCGGATCGAGGACAAGAAGAAACTGTGGACGCTTGTTGGAGTGAGCCTTTTCCTGCTCATTGCCCCCCTGGCTCTCGGCCAGAGCGCCGGACAGATTCCTGCGCATCCGCGAGAATTGAAGTTCCCCAAGCTGGACTATACGCCTCCCAGGCGCGCCGAATACCGGCAGGTCCTGGGCAACGGCGTGGCCGGGTACTTTGTCGAGGACCATGTCCTCCCGCTCGTCAACATGTCAGTGACGATCCGGACCGGCGGTTATCTCGATCCGCAGGGAAAGGAGGGGGTGGCGGCCGCCGTGGGAAGCCAGCTCCGCTCGGGCGGCACGTCGCGGTGGAAGGCAGAAGAGTTCGACGAGGAGGCGGATTTTCTCGCCGCGAATCTGTCGAGCTACATAGGGGGCACGTCCGGCCAGGCGTCGGTCAACTTCCTAGCGAAGGACGTGGACAAAGCTCTCGAGCTTTTCTTCGAGATGCTGCGGCGGCCTGCCTTTCAGCAGAACCGGCTGGACCTGTACAAGAGCCAGCACCTGCAGCAGATGGAACGCCGCAATGACCGGACGGACAGCATCGAAGGCCGCGAATGGAATCGTCTGATGCGCGGGGACAAGCACTTCACCAGTGTCTACAGCACCAAAGCGTCGATAGAGTCTCTCACGCGCGAAGACCTGATTGCTTTTCACAAGAAGTACTACCACCCGGGAAACTTCATTTTTGCGGTTTCGGGAGACTTCAAAACCGCGGAGATGAAGACCAAACTGGAACACGCCATGGCCGGCTGGACCGTCCTGAAAGAACCCGTGCCGCCGGTGCCAAAACCCAATCACACGCCGGTGCCCGGGGTCTACATGGTGCACAAACCGGATGTGAACCAAAGCCGCGTTTCCCTGGGGCATCTGGGAATCATGCGCGACAACCCGGATGCCTTTGCCATCGACATGATGAATGACCTCCTGGGAGGCTCAGGATTTACTTCCAGGATCATGAGCCGCGTGCGCTCCGATGAAGGATTGGCCTACGATGCCGGATCGTCGTTCGTTCCAGGCGTCTACTATGAGGGGACTTTCCGGGTTGGATTCCAATCGAAGAACCCGACCTGCGCCCGGGCCGCCGGGATTGTGCTCGACGAGATTCGGAAAATCCGGACCGTAAAGGTCACGGAGGAAGAGCTGGAAACAGTGAAGAACAATGCCATCGAGATATTTCCGCGTTTCTTCTCTTCGGCCGCCGCCATTGCGGGGACCTTCGCCGACGATGAGTTTACCGGCCGCGATCCCAAATATTGGGAGACGTATCGGGACAGAATCCGCGCGGTGACGGTGGACGATATTCTGCGCGTGGCTCAGAAATACATACAGCCGGACAGGCTGGTGATACTGGCAGTGGGGAATGTGGACGAGATGCTGAAGGGTGAACCGGACAGGCCCGAGTACTCTTTCACCAAAATGGCGAAGGATGGAAAGATCACCCGGATCCCTCTGCCCGACCCGCTCACGATGACTTATCGTTGAATCGCGGATTTCGGATTGCGGATTGGAATTGGCGACCAGTTTCGGTCGTGACAATCCGCAATCCGCAATCGTCAATCCGCAATCAAAGGTTCTAGGTTTCGGCTTTTTCGATGCTGTCGACCTTGATTGCCGTCCCGTCCTGGTTCATCTCGCCTTTTACAACGACTTTCTCTCCTGCCAACTTCTTTGCTACATCCTGCTTGTCCAGGGTGTAGACCTTGCCGCCCGCGGCGAGGACAGCAGCCGCGCCCTTGCCGATGCAGCTCTTGGCGCAGCCCGCGTGACCGGCATCCTCTCCCTTCTTGGCTGCACAGTTCGCATCGGCGATATATCCGGTCCACTCGCCCGCATAGACGCCTACAGCGGACAAAAGGAATACCAGCAAACACAGAACAGCTGTTTTCTTCATACCACTCCTCCTCTGATAACCCTTGGTTGTGGGTAAGACTTCCTTAACGGGTACCGATCCCGTTTCAGATTCTACCAGCACCCTGAGGATCGAGCCAGCGGTTCTTTTTTCAGTCTTTTTTCACGACAAACAAAAATCCGGATTGTCGCAGACGATCAGGTCGGGCCGTTCCCGGAAGGTCAGCCGACGCGTTGAACGAAAACTGGAGCAGGCAGGCGACGGGACCGGGCCACGAGCGTGAGGGCGTATTCAGTGACCACCCCGGCTTCGAAGGTCTGCTGCACGCCTCCGCGCGCGGGGCCCGGATCGGTGAAGTAATCGGCAAAAGCCGTGCCGACGAGCTCGGCCAGTGTGTAGCCGGTGAGGGCTTCCATCTGCCGGTTGACGTCGGTGATGACGCCGAGCGGATCGGTCGTCATCAGTGCGTCGATGTTCGACTCGATCAGCGATCGGGTGTAAAACTGAGAATCTCGCAGCTGCTGCTCCAACTGCTTCTGGGCAGTGATGTCCTGGGCACTGGCGAAGATCCCCCGGACCTCTCCTGCCGGGCCTCGGAAGGCCGCGGCATTGAAGGACACGGGGATGTGATGCCCGTCAGGGCCCTGGAGGTTGAGCACGTAGTTGGTAACGGCACCCTGCTGGAAGGTGAGACGGACACCTTCCGCAGCGCGTTGGGGATCGGTGAAGCAGGAGGGGAAAGAGGAGCCTACGAGCTGATTGCGCGGCCGTCCAGCCATCCGGCACATGGTCTCGTTGACGTCGATGACCGTCATCGATTCGTCCACCGTGACCAGGCCGTCTACGGACGCCTCGATCAGGCCGCTGTTATAAGCTCGCTCCTCGGCGAGTTGGGTTTGCAGCTGCGATTGTTTTGTGATGTCGCGCACGCCGGCGAAAATTCCGTGCACGACCCCGGACTGGTTCGTGAAGATTGCCGCGTTGAAGGAAACGAGAATCGCGCCCCCGTCACTCTTCTTCAGCGTGAGCTCGTAGTTGGTGACGGCGCCCTTGTCGAGGGTCAGTCGCACGCCTTCAGCGGCCCTCCGGGAATCAACAAAGTAGTCGGGAAATGCAGATCCGATAGGGTGGATGCGCGAATAACCGGACATCTCGCACATGGTCTCATTGACGTCCGTGATGTTGAGCAGCGGATCCACCGTGATCAGACCGTCCAACGAAGCTTCAATCAAGTCGCGGTTGTAAGCCCGCTCTTCTGCCCGCTGGGTCTGGAGCTGGGCCTGTTCCGTAATGTCGCGGGCCGCGGCAAACGGATGGCTTCTGTTATCCCCTACGTCATTGAGCGAGGGGAGAAGATGACTGCTGCTCGAATCAGGACCTTCAAAGACCTGCTGGTCTGGCAAAAAGCTATGGAGCTTTCGGTCGAGGTCTATCGTCTTACCAAAAACTATCCGAGCGACGAAAGATACGGTCTCACCGCGGAAACTCGCAAGACATCGCGCTCCATCCCCTACAACATTGCCGAGGGCCACAAGCGCGGAAGTACGGTCGAGTACATCCGCTTCCTCGGGATTGCGGCCGGCTCTACCGGCGAGTTGGAAACCCAACTTAAGGCGAAGATCAATGCGAAGCCCTGAGGTCGGTTTCCCTCTGCCCCTCTGCCCCTTTTTTTCAGGGTTCGACGATGTGACTGCGGATCGCGTAGTGAACCAGGTCGGTGATGGAATGGAGATTCAGTTTGCGCATGACGTGACCCCGGTGCGTCTCCACAGTCTTCACGCTGATGCCCAGGGCCTGGGCCACTTCCTTGTTGCTTTTGCCTTTGGCCAGAAGCTGCACGACGCTGCGCTCCCTCGAGGTCAGCTCCGGCCGCGGTGTTTGATCTCCGCCCAGCCCGGTCGTCTTGTCGAAGAAGCCCTCGACGACCATTTCGGCGAGACGTTTCGAGATATAGGTTCTGTGCTGGCTCAAGGTTTCGACAGCGGTCAAGAGCTCGCTTTCGGCGTCGGATTTCAGCACGCAGCCTCGGGCGCCGACGTTTATCACCTCGCGCGCGAGCTGCAGGGACTCATGCATGGTCAGGATGAGAATTTCTGTTTTGGGAAGTTCTCTGGAGATGATTCGCGCCGCGTCCAGGCCGTTGGAATCCGGCATTGTTATGTCCAGTATCACAATGTCCGGCTTCAGCCTTCTCGCGGACTCTACCGCTTCACGGCCGGTTGCCGCCTCGGCGACAACTTCCCACTTGCTGCGGCTGGAAAGCAGGGCTCGCAGGCCCCTCCTTACAATCTCGTGGTCGTCGACGATCAGAATCCGGACGGCTTTCATTGTCCCGTTTTGGTGGCCGGAACAATCGCGCGGACCTTCGTTCCAGAGCTGTTCGAATCAATTTCCAACGTGCCGCCGAGCTGCCGGAGGCGTTCCTGCATTCCCGATATGCCCACACCCAGGCTGGCAGGATTTCTCCGGACCTTCTTTAACACGTCGGAACCAATGCCCTTCCCTCGATCTGCAACTTCCAGGGTCACCTGGTTCGAATGGGAGGCCACCCGAACCGAGGCGCTGGAACTCCCGGAGTGCCGCAGGATGTTTGTGAAACACTCCTGGACGACGCGGAACAGGGTAGTTTCCACTTCTTGTGGAAGCCGTCCCAGGTCCTCTGGCAGCTCGATATCGACCTGAATGCCGCTGCGGCTTCTGAACCCTTCGACGAACCAGTTCAGCGCGGAAGCCAATCCGAGCTCGTCCAGCAGGGGTGGATGCAACAGATAGGAGAAAGTGCGGACTTGCTTGGAGCATTCTTTTGCGATGGCCAGGCTTTCCGTGAGGGCTCTGCGCTCTCTGGTTCCGAGCGTGCGCTCGGCCTGCTGCACGAGGCCCAGGTTCATGATCAGGGCGCCCAGACTCTGCGCGGTAACCTCGTGCAGCTCCCGCGCCAAACGCCTTCGCTCCTCATCCTGCAAACGGAGGAGCCGCCCCGAGAGTTTGCGCACGGTCTCTTCCGCTCGCTTGCGATAAGTAATGTCCCTCGCGGCACCGTCCAGGCGAATTCCCTCGCTGTCCAGCGCGGTCGCGACAGCGCTGCCGCTTGCCCCGCCGGTCCGGAAGATCCGGCATTCCTCTCCCTCGCGAAGAAATCGTCGCTCCAAAAGTTTCTGCAAAGCTTGCTTCATTTGAGCCCTGTCTTCCGGATGGA
This sequence comes from Acidobacteriota bacterium, assembly GCA_003225335.1. Taxonomy (GTDB): domain Bacteria; phylum Acidobacteriota; class UBA6911; order UBA6911; family UBA6911; genus Gp18-AA60. The sequence continues at coordinate 4,433 of QHZE01000288.1, read as the reverse complement.
TAATGCCCAACCACTTCCCGGGGCTCACCATGAAAAATCTCGGAGGTTTGCGCGTGATCTTTCGCTCGACGGGGGAAAAGCGCCGCCCGGCGGATCTCCCCTGACTGTCCACTTCCGCGCTCCACAGACAATCCGAAATCGAGACCGTCATCTCGCGGAGAGTGGCTTCGACGGTAACCAGCGCGTCCTCCACGCGCTTCTGCTGCGTAACGTCTTTCCCCAGTCCGATGCAGCTCCCGTCGGGCAACCGGATACTGGTCCAGGAGGTGTCCACGGTGTGCCCATATCGAGTCCGAAGCTTGAAGTCGCGCCATTCGGGGGGAGCTTCGAGCATGAACTTCAAGGCTTCCTGGCTGGACTCCGCATCCGGGCAAGAGGCCTCGAGCAGATCGATCTGTTGCAGTTCCTCTGGAGACCAGCCCAGGACTCGCGACCCCTCTTGATTGGCCCATTGAATTTTTCCGGAGGAATCGTAGAGCGTAATCATCACCGGGATGCGATCGAAGATCGTTTGCAGTGTCTGGTTCCGTTTCAGGAGGACGTCGCCGGCCCGGTAGGGGCCTGTGACATCGTAGGCCACTTCCAGCCAGGCAGGTTTCCCTCCGAAGTCAATCCGCTCGAGAAAGATTTCCACGTCAATGAAACTTCCGTCTTTCTTCCGGTGCGTCCATATGCCCGTCGAATCCGGAGGTTCCCCGGTTGCCTCAAGGCACTCCAGGAAACGGGGAACATCGTCATCGAGGGAGATGTCCTTGATGGTCATCGAAAGAAATTCCTGACTCGAGTAACCGTAGTGGCGGACCGCGCGCTGGCTGACGGCCAGGAAATGGAGAGTCTCCTGGTCAAAGACCCAAGTGGGCTGCGGGTACTTTTCGAACAGCATCTGCCATTTGTCCTTTTGTGCTCTGCGCCTTCTCGCGGGGCCTTTGGGTCCGCTTCGACCCGCGCCGTTGAAAACGGCGGCCCCGAAAGCTATCCAGAGAACCAGCGAGCCGGCAAGGATGTCTGGTGCGAAGGCAACTTTCATTGGACCACGTCTTTTTGAGGTAGCGTATTGCAAAAGGAGCAGAGTTGCAACACCGAAGGCAACCGAACTCTTTAGCCACAGAGACACGGAGACACAGAGGCAAGATTTTCTCCGTGTCTCTGTGGCTAAATCCGGCTAAAAGATCAGCTTGAGGGCGAATTGGATCTGGCGCGCGGGTCCGGCGGAAAGAATTTTGCCGAACGTCGCGGGCTGGTCCGCCTCCCGCGCAGGCAAGCCGAGAGGCGGTGTATTGAACAGATTGAAAAGCTCTGCGCGAAACTCCAGCCGCTGTTCGCCGGCGAGGGCAAAGCGCTTGTGCAGCGAGATGTCAAAATTGACCAGCCCGGGCCCCGTCAGGATGTTGCGGCCGCTGTTGCCAAAACTGTAAGGGGGCGGCAGGGAGAACGCCTCCGTGTTGAAGAAACGGTCCGGAGTCTGCCGCTCCAGCCGCGGACTTCCCGTCAGATCCGGACGGTCAGACCCGAACACGCCGCCGACATTTCCCGTATTGCTGTTGTCCCGGCTCAGCCGCGGAGTGAAGGGAAAGCCGGACTGCAGCGAGGTGATCGTGCCGAACTGCCAGTTGTTCAGTATGTGCCCGGTTATTCCCTGGGCATGGAAGGACGGAAGGCCGAACAGGCCCGTGAATGTGAGGCGGTGCTTCAGATGGAAGTTTGACAGTCCTCGTTCGAGAAAGAGCCGCGCGCTGTCCTGAGGGTAGTTGTCATCGCCGTTTGTGGCCAGAAAGTCCGACGTATCGTCGATCGAGCGCGAGAAACTGTAGGCGCCGAGAAAGTGTATCGACCCCGCGAAGCGCCGCTCCACACTGGCCTGAAGCGCGTGATACGCGGAGTTCGACGTGGGTTCGATCAGCGTCACGTCAGCCACCCCTTGAATGAGGCGGCGCTCGTCCACCGGGCCGGCCGCCGGCGGGGGCTGATTCAGGTTGCGGCGCCGTACCAGGCGGGTCCCTTTGGACCCTACGTAGCCCACACGCGCGACTGTATTGCCCCCGAGCTCTCTTTCCACCGTCAGGTGCCAGTGCTGGAGATAGGCGTCTTTGAAATCGGGCGCGAGGCTGTTCACTGTCGGCGAAATAGAGGCTCGAGTTTGTGACCAGCGTGTTCGAATCGTAGAAGACTCCGTAAGCGGTACGCACCACCGTCCGCGAATCGCGCCCCGGGCTCCAGCTCAGCCCCGCGCGAGGGGCGTAGTTGTTGCGGTCCGCGCGCAGCCCGGAGCGGGAAAATCCCTCCGTTCCGACTCGGACGATGCGCCGCCGCGTCGTGTCGAAGAGCGCCATTTGATCGAACTTGTCCACCGGCGGCGAGTTGAGCTCGTACCGCAGCCCCAGGTTGAATGTGAGTCCGGGACGCAGTCTCCAGTCGTCCTGCATAAAAAAGTTGTAAGATCCGGCGCGCAAAGCCTCCGGGTTGTTGTTGAGCCCGCGAATGGCGACCGTAGGGAGACCCAGCAGAAGATCCGCCAGCGGGTACCCTGTGAACGTGGGCTGGAAAATAAGTTGCCCTCGAGAAAACACGTGGTCAAAGCCGTTTACCTGGAATCTCCGGATGTCCGCGCCGAATTTCAAGGAATGATTTCTCCGGATCCAGGTCATGCTCTCGAACCACTGCCAGGTGTTGTCGTGGCGCACGATGGGAAGCGCAATATTGTCCGCCAGGCGGTCGAATCCCGGGACGACGATGGCAGGCATGCCGAAGTCGATGGGATCGCGGGACGTTCCTCCGATGCCGAGGGTGCCGGCCAGGTCCTTCTGGACATTCTCCTGCAGGACCTCGCGGCGGAGGCGGTTGAATCCGAAACGGAATTCGTTCAGCACCGCCGGGCTGAAGCTGTGGGTTTCTGAAAGCGCGAGACTCTGCGCCCGTCCTACAATCAGGCTGCCGAAGCCGGGGAGGTTGGTGACCCCTTCGTTGAAAGGATCGAGGCTGTCCTCGCGCGCAAAGCTGTAGCGCGCGAAAAGGGAATCGGCTTTCGATATCTGATGGTCCACCCGCAGGGAAACCTGGTCGATATCATTTCGTCCGACGGGCGCCGCGACGAAATTGGCCTGCGGGTCCACGCGGTTAGGATCGGGATAGAGACGGGCAATCGCACTTCCTATGGGATCCACGCGCTCCGCTGGTATTCGGTTTCCGGGAAAGGGCTGCTGTGTGAACGGGTCAAGGACTTCACTTCCCAGCGCCGAGAAGTCACCCGACTTCTCGGCCGCCGTCGGCACTCGCGCGGCCCGGGTGCTCGCCTGACGCACGCGCGTCCCCTCGTAACCGGCGGCGATGAACGTGCGGTTGGGGAACAGCGGACCCCCTGCGAATGCGCCGTATTGGTTGCGCTGGAACTGCGGGATCTTCGTGCCCGGCAGATCGAAAAAGTTTTTTGCATCCAGGGCCGCGTTGCGTAGGAATTCGTAGAAACTCCCGTGGAACCGGTTGCCCCCGCCGCGCGTGACGACCAGGATCTGCGCGCCGCCGTTCCGGCCGAATTCCGCGCTGTAACCGCTCGCCTGTACTTTGAATTCCTGAATGAGCTCGACCGAGGGGCTGACGACGATCCGGTTGATGAACCAGTCGTTGTTATCCACTCCGTCGAGCAGGAAATTGTTGGCGGATTCGCGCGCGCCGTTGAAATGCAGGCCGCTCGCGCTCTGCGTCGAGAGCTCCGAGCCGGGGGCCGGCGGTGTGCTCCCCGGCGACAGCAGTCCCAGTTGAAGAAACTCGCGGCCGTTGAGGGGAAGGTCCAGGACGTAATTCGAGTCGATCAGCGTCCCGAGCGAAGACGTCCCGGGCTGAAGGAAGGACGCGTCCCCTTGCACGGTTATGATCTGCTCGATCGGGCCTACCTCTAGAACCAGATCCACGCGGGCCTTCTCGTCGAGCTCCAGACGGATGCCCTCGCGGACGGAAGTTTGAAAGCCCTGGCGCGAGGCGACGACTTTGTAGAGGCCCGCCTCCAGCAGCGGCACCACGAACTCGCCGTTCCCGGCCGTGGAGGTTTTGCGTTCTGCCCCGGTTTCCGATCGAACAACAGTGACCGAAACACCGGCAACCGGAGATCCTGTGGCGTCCGCGACGCGGCCGAGGATCGTGCCGGAGGTCGCCTGCCCCCACGCCACGCAGACCGATGCCAGCAGAGCCACGATCACGAGCGCCATGCGACTCGGAGATCCACCATTCATGTCGGGAATTGACACGAAGACGCTAAGGGCTCGCGCAGAAATACCTTCCCATTTTGCTGCAGGCCTGCGGCCGCAGCCCGGAGGGGCGCGGCGGCGAAGGGCGCGTATCGGCGTTGTTGCTGCTCCTCGACGATGTCCGACAGCGCCTTCGTCGCGGCGCCTCGCATCTGCCCGCCCGGCGCTCGCGCCAAAATGGGAATTTATCTCTGC
>QHZE01000741.1 GCA_003225335.1 Acidobacteriota bacterium | reverse complement strand
AACCGCCGGAAACATTCCAGTCATGGCGAGGAGTTTCCCGTCCTGCCGGAAACTGATAATGGAACGGGCAACTGGCCCCGCCTGCCCCTCGTCCGCTCGTACCGTAATGTAACCGCTCTGGAGAAGACCGCCGGCTGCGCCGGTCGAAAACACCTGGGTTCCATCCGGCGGAATGCTGTAACGCGTGGTCGATGTGTCTGTGCCGTTGATACGCAGGCTCACCAAGGCTCCCTGAGGCGACCGGAACTCGACGGTTCCTGTGATCTGCGTCGAGGTTCCATTCATCAAGGCAATGTCGGTTCCGTACCCCGCTCCATCCGTGAATTGCGTAATGTAGGAGGTCGATTGTGGAGCAGTATCCAGATCCGCTACCGGAAGCGTCGTTATGAGGAATTCTCCGATTTCGTTGACCGCAGTTCGCAACGTTACAATCGCAATGGGCACTGTAGCAGTCAATGTGACATTACCGCGAAAGACTGAAGGAAAATTGAAAGAAGGAAAGAGTTCGTTTGCAAACCGGGCGACTTGTGTTCCCGCGCCCAGATTAAGAACCGACGTAGAGGCGACTGACCCATCCGAGTTTCGTAACTGCAAGGTAACGGCGGCTGCCGTATAGGGCGCCGCCAAGGCGATTCCTGTATTCGCCAACTGCGTTCGCTCGACGTAAATGCGCGCCCGGCGCCAGGTGCCCGTTGCGGGTACAGCAGCGTCCGTGACAATGCGGCCGTCCGAGGTTCCGGTCAGGAAAGCAACGCCTGTGGCCTGTTCGGTGCCGCTTTCCAGCCGCCCATAACCGAATGCCGGCACCGAGGCTTGACCACGGCTTGCGAAGGATGTCATGCCGCCTCCCAAAATCTGCCGTGTGATTTGAGGCATCCCGGATTTAATTTCAGTAGAAATACTTCCTAAGCCGTCGGTTGCCGCCTTAAAGAAAGGCTCCCACGCGCGGCGGATAGCGGAAATTTTCGCAAGATCCTCGGCTTTCGGCGTCTTTCCTTGGGGCACAATGAGAACAAACGCCTGACTATACGTTGTGGGAGCGGCGCCTTTTGCGGGGACGCGAGTCCCTTCGACTTCCAGGATGTCGGCAATATCGACTGTCCGGCGTATGCCGCGAAAAATGAGATTGTCTCCGTCGAATTTCCCAGTTGCATCGTTGAAGTACCTGGCCTGGGATGATGAGGTCGAGCCTTTTGTCACTTGATACGACTGTCCCACCTTAGCGGACAAATCGTGTTTCAAATTCACATCCGTGCTGATCGTATCCGGCGCAGCCCCATTTTCAGTTTGGCCGCTGTGCGCGATGACGGTGGCGAAGGCACTGGTTGAGGACAACTGAATCGCAAGGCGGAGACCCTTGAGCCGATCCAACGAACCAAAATCTTTGCCCGTGTCTCGAAAAGCGTTGTCCGTATTATTAAATGTCGAGACGAACGATCCGATCGTGCCGAATAGGAGTGGTTGCGGATTTGTGATCAGCAGGAGCGGCGGGACTTCCGAGGGTCCGCGCAGACCCATCAAGTATTGGTCGAGCTTGCTGTAGCGCTTGAACGTGTCTGTTGCAGTAAACGTGCCGTCACCGTTTTCGTTCCACTCATTCCCCTCCATGACAGAAGCTTCGGAGTTCAGAAAGTAATTCCAGTGGGCCGCCTGGCGGCCAAGAAGAGCGGCACTTGCAGAGGCTGCGTCTCGAAACCGCACGAATGCCCCAAACCGATGAGTCGTTTCCTGACCCAGAATAGTGACTGCTGAAGCGGAGGCCGGCGAATCAAGAATCGGATCGGTCACAGCGTCTGGATAGCTGCTTAGGGAGTTCATATTGATGACTCCTCTTAAGCGGCCCGCGCTGCCAAACAGCGGCGTGAAGTCTCCCAGCGATACCCCTATTCCGCGTACCTCATTCTTCACACGAGCGAAGTATGCATTCCCACCGCCGGCGAGCGTCTCGGGGTAATCGCTGGCCGCGAAGTAGACGAGCGAGTCAAAGTCGTCGCCGTGAGACTCATAGAATCGCAACGCGACTCGAACCGGGTCAATAGTGGGTGGACTGAATAGCTGCACGATCGGCAGCGGGCGAAGGCCGGTAAGGCCCTTCGATCCGACGCCATTAGAAACAACGTAATTGCCATCTCTCTGGAAGCCATTGGAAATACCGGTTACTCCCGTCTTGGCGTTCACCGTCCCGTAGTTAAAGCGGATTCGACCATCAGCGAACAACACGATCTGGTATGTGTTCGGTACTGTCTCGCGCCACAAGGGTATGTCTTTCCACGTGATCACCATCCGGGCAGCTTCGGCTTTTAGAAACACGTTGCCGCCGGCCGTGGGATCGAGGTCGGCCCAAAGCGGCGCAATGCGCGGCGGACCCGCGAAAACTGCAGCTATAGTTGGGAGCGAACTGCGATCTCCTTTCTCGAACGAGACATTGCCGTTGGAGTTGACGTACATGGTTTGCCAGCTTTGCGAGTAGAAAGGAAATGCGAACGGCAGAGAAACAGATCGAGCGTCCT
>QHZE01000287.1 GCA_003225335.1 Acidobacteriota bacterium | reverse complement strand
CGCAGCGAAATCCTGCCCTTCCAAGCCAGGACGAGCACTTCCCAGGCGCTGATCGGCGAGAGCCATACTTCGTTCCGGGGCGATTCAAGCTCCCGCGCCACGCGGCGCCCAAGGCGGTCAGGCGCGAGAAGACTCCAAAGCCAGATGTGCGTGTCAAGGAGCAGCCTCACCGGCTCAGGACCTCCCACTCGGACTCGTCCGTCGCGGGAGCAACGATGTCGCCTACGATCTCACCGTCGCCCCGATACTTACCGAGCCAGCTACTCGGCAGCTCCCTCTTGGGAGGCGGCACGACTTGGGCAATCGGTTCCCCTCGCCTGGTCACCAGAATGGGGCGGCCTGTCCGCTTCACTTTGTCCAAAAGCGCAAGGCAGGTGGCCTTGAACTTGGATACCGGCACCGTTTCCATGCCGAGACCGTACTATGGTCACGGACCATAGTCAATCGCCGGCTCCGGTGTGTCGAGTCACACGAATTCTCTCCGTTTCATGATCATGACCCGCATACCTCCATTCTTGAAGTACGGCTCCCGCGGAGCCTCCGAGACCCTGCCCCATTATTACTCGCCGACAGAAAGACTTGCCACGGATTTCGCCACAGAGCCACGGAGAAAAGCTGGCCACGAATTTCACGAAACAGGCTGCTCGGAGTTCAAGCTTTAGCTTGGCAGCCTGAAGAACTCCAGCGCTGAGGTATTACAGTCTGGTGTAATGCCTCAGTAACGAGCGCGTAAAACAGGAGGCGGATTGCGGGGTGCATGCGGATCTTCTTATCTGACCGGAGTGGCGACCCTATGTGGTCGCCCGCGGGGACGCAGGGCGGCGCCTACGGCGCAGAAAACCAGATGCTCCTGGCTAGTCGAACGGCTTACTTCCTTTTTGCTATTGACAACAGTCCAATCGATAATCCCTAATCAACGCGCTAAATGATTGTGGTCCCCCCAGTTTCCGGATCAAAGCGTATGAGAGGAGGAACTCAAGTAGTACGTCACCATATTTTGAAAACGACGATCTAAGCTGGCCGGGGACAGCCGCGGGACGTTCGCCAATGCGTTCGAGGGAATCTGAGTTCCACTGGTGGAATCCGGATTCCGCTTATCTTTCACCCCCGCCTCAAGGCCCAAGCGGCTGTAACCTCGCTGTAACCTGGCTGTAAACTTTGGAATTAATCAAGTTTTAGTGATTCCGAAGCTTCGCGCGAGTGCGCTGGCACAGTTCATGCTTAGTTTCCCACCTTGGTTCTCCCCCTTTGGCACACTCGCCAAAACCCCGGGCCGGTCGGGAAAAACCGCCTGACGTTAATTCCCTGTGGCACGTTTGCACGATTTGGGCGGCGGGACCGGAAACAACGGTAGTCTTGCCCGTAGGGCACCTGAACACTCCCGAGCGCGTCCATCCCGGTAGCTTTTCCAGTTTTATTTGGTAGGAGTATCGCAAGGGTTTTTCGGGAAGGCAAACGTCCGCGTATATCGCGGGCGCGCGTGTTCTTGAAGGATGCGCCCGTTCTGATCCTCGGCGAACCGACCAGTTCCGTCGATGCGGGGACCGGAGCCGGCATTGTGGAGGCGATGGAACGGCTGATGCGCGGCCGCACCACCTTCATCATCGCCCACCGGCTGAGCGCGTTGAAACACTGCGACATCCTGATCCGGATCGAGCACGGCCGCGTGCTGAGCGCAGGACCGGCCGGGATCGTCGCCGAAAAAGCTTTGGCAGTGAATCGACCCGACCACTTATGGGAGGAAACCCAGTGCTCAAGACCGCACTCAATGAAGACATTTCTTCGATAGGTAGCGGCCGGCCTCTCACGGATTCTGCGGGTAGCTCGCGCATGGCGATTTACTCCCAAGATGGCCTGGGTCTCGGCCATTTGAGGAGAAACATTCAGATCTGCAAGGAATTTCTCAAACAGACCCCCGAAGGGAAAAGCCAGGTTCTCCTGATCGCGGATTCGCCCGTGGCGCCGTTTTTTCAGCTGCCGGAGGGGGTGGATCACATCAAGCTCCCCTCCATCCGAAAGGTGAGCGCAGGCGAATGGCAGCCCCGACTCCGGATCAGCACGCCGGAGGTGCGGCAGTTGCGTAGCACTCTGCTGTACGACGCCTTCGTCAGCTACCGGCCCGACCTCGTTCTGGTGGATCACATGCCGGGCGGGGCCCAGGGGGAGCTGATGCCGGCCCTCGAGGGACTCAAGAAGGCCCGCCCTGACTGTGCGATCGTCCTGGGCCTGCGGGACATCCTCGACGCGCAAGAGGTCATCACGCGCGTGTGGGATGTCGAAGGGGCCTATCATGCGCTGCGCCGGTACTACGACCGCGTCTTGATCTACGGAGTCCGTGAGATTTTCAACACCGCGAGGATCTATTGGCTTCCGGTCCCCCGTGGCGGCATCCACTATTGCGGCTATGTCGTCAACCAAGATCCCGTGAAGCCAGGCGGCACGATCCGCCAGGCGCTGCAGGCCTCCGGCGCAGGGGCGGCCCTGCGTGGCGGCCCGTCCGGGAAGGTAGTTTTCGTCTCGGCGGGAGGAGGCGCCGATGGTCACTCTCTCATGCAAACCTACCTGGGGGCCATCCGGCTTCTCGGGGATCGCGCCGATTTTACGACCCTGATGGCGTTGGGGGTGAACTCACCGGCGGACAAGTCGCGGGAACTCGTCCAGGAGGCGAGGGGGCTTCCGGTGCAAGTTGTGCCCTACGTGACGGACAGCCTGAGCCAGATCGCCGCCGCCGATCTGGTCGTCTGCATGGCGGGATACAACACGTTGTCGGAGGTCCTGAGTCTCAGGAAGAAGGCTTTGATAGTTCCGCGCTCCGGGCCAAGCGCGGAGCAGAGGATGCGAACCCGATTGTTCGCGGAGAGAGGTCTCATCGACACGATCGAGCCGGAGAGCCTTTCGCCGAGCGAGCTGGCGGAACGGCTGCTGCGAGACCTCGAGCGGGACGATTACCCGGCGCCTGACGAAACGATTGACACGCGCGGGGCGGAACGAGCCGCCGCGCGATTGTTGGAGCTGATTCATGAGCGAGCCGTCGCCGTCAAAGCCTGAGTGCGCACCGGCCGTGGGATACATTGTGAACACGTGGCCGCGGCTGTCGCAGACGTTTGTCCTGAACGAGATCCTCGCTCTCGAACAACGGGGGGTTTCGTTGAGAATTTTTTCGATCAAGGATCCTCGTAGGGAGCCGGTAAATGCGAAGGTAGCGAAGGTACGCGCACCAGTGGCCTATCTGAGTTTCCGGCATCGGGGCAGGTCGATCCTGCTTGCCAACTTACGGATCGCTCGAGACCGACCCGGCTGCTACCTTCGAACTCTCTTTCAGGCGCTGCGCTATAGGCGGCTTCACGTGCTGCGGCATTTTTTTCAGGCCGGCTATCTCGCGGATCTAGTGCGTCGAGACTCCATCACTCACCTTCATGCCCACTTCGCCACAGCTCCGACACTGGTCGCCATGTTCACTCACGAACTGATCCGCGTCCCCTACACCTTCACCGCTCACGCACGCGACATCTACGCTGACACGCAGCCGGAGCTTCTTCGAGCGGAAACGGAGCGCGCTCAGGCTGTGGTCACGGTGAGCGACTACAACCGGCGATATCTGCTGAGTCGGATTAGCCCTGACTCGAACGGAAGAGTTTGCTGCATTCACTGTGGCCTGGATCTCTCTGAATTCAGTTGTCGGTGGCCCCGTGCTTCTGATCCGGAGCCGCCGACAATTCTTGCCGTAGCCCGGCTGGTTGAGAAGAAAGGGGTAGGTGACCTGATCCGGGCTGCAGATATCCTCCGAGGACAAGGCCGCAGTTTCCGCGTGCAGATCATTGGCGATGGCGATCTACGCCAAGTACTGGAAAATCAGGTGGCGGAGCGCGGCTTGCAGGACTGTGTCGCGCTGCTGGGTGCGCAACCCCATGAGAAAGTGAGACTCGCGTACGCGCGCGCCTCCATTTTCGTGCTTCCGTGTCTGGTAGCTGCGGATGGGGACCGCGATGGCCTCCCGGTCGTCCTGCTGGAGGCGATGGCCAGTGGCTTGCCTGTTGTCTCCACCTCGGTTGTCGGCATTCCGGAGTTGATCGCTTCCGAGCGGGATGGTCTGCTCGTCCCGCCGAACGACCCGCGTGCGCTGGCGGACGCCCTTGCGAGGCTTCTAATCGACCCTGATTTGCGCGATCGGCTCGCACGCGCCGCACGAGCCAAGATCGAAGAACGATTCTCCATCGAGCGCAGCGCCGAGCGATTGCTGGACCTATTCTTTCCGATCGCGAAAGGAACAGACCAATGTCTGCATTCGTAGATTGCATCGATGACCCCACGATCCCGGCCCTTCGGGCCGTGTTCAATCCGCCAGACCTAGGCGAACATCTTCGCCAGGCTCTACCCTCGCAAACAGAGGGATTGAAGGAAATAAAGGTTCGGCTGCTCAGGCATCATGTTGGAAAAAGGTGCGTGGTCGAAATCACGTTGGCGACGATGGAGGGGGTGCGTTGCCTGATCGGCAAGGCTTATGCGAAAGATCGCTCCGACGTCTATCGGCTAATGGAGGAGATCAGCAGGGCGGGTTTCGATCCCTGTGAAGGATTCTCAATTCCTCGGCCGACTGCCTATTTACAGGCTTTGCAGCTTTTGCTTCAGGAGAAGGTCGAGGGCCGGCCGGCCACAGAATCATTCTTGTCAAACAATGAATGTGAACGCATGGCCGCCGCCGAGCGCTGCGCCAGATGGCTCGCCAAGTTCCACGCTCTTGCCCATCGAGCCGGGGCGAGCACTGACCTGGGCAGTCATCTGCTCTCTATCGAGGGATGGCACCGCCGTCTTGCCTCAATGGGTGAACCCTTTGCCCATAAGGCCCATGAGCTATTCAGGCGGTTGGAGGCTGCCGCGTCGGGGCTGCAACCAACCGAAATGTGTACCATCCACGGTGACTACAGTCATCATCAAGTGATCTTTGCGCAAGGCCGCACAGTCACGTGTGATTGGGACAGCTATCGCTTGGCTGACTCCAGCCGAGACGTAGCCAGATTCATAGTCAGTCTCCAGCGGCTGGCGCTGTCTTCTCTAGGATCAATTCGCGCCCTGGACAGCGCGGCCGAAGTGTTTCTGAATACTTATGTCGCCATACACCGCCTTGATCTCACGAAACGCTTGGCGTTCCAGAAGGCAGCCGTTTGTCTGGAGCATGCGAAGCATGATGTCCACAAGCAGGCTCAGGGATGGCGTGAGAGGGCTGAGAAAACGCTCGATCAAGGCCTTCGTGTCCTGGAGGTTGCAACATGACGTCTGGCCGCAAATGCGGTGTTGTTCCCAATGTACCGCGCTTGCTTTGCTCGGCGGACCGCTCCGTGCCCGAGGCGAGTGCACCCATGCCTGAATCAGCGCAGCGTTCTATCGAGTCAAGTGCCATCAGCGATCCGGGAATTTCCACTTTCCCTGGGGTCCTGGATGGGGTGGCGATGCGAGGTGTCCTGAATGAGGTTATTCCCGACGAATGGGGGACAGTACAGAACGTTTCGTTCCACATTCTCAAGCACCATCCGGGAAGCCGCTGCACGTTTGAAATCGGCTTGCGTACCACAAATGGACGGTACTGCCTGATCGGCAAGGTTTACGCGGCGGATCGCTTCGACGTTTATCGAGCCATGAACGAGATCAGACGAGCGGGATTCGGGTCGGAGGATGAGTTCTCGATCCCCAAGCCGCTTGCCTATATTCCCGGTTTGCGCCTGCTCCTCCAAGAAAAGGTCCAAGGTCCGCGAGCCAAGCAGTTCTTCCTGGCAGGCAGTGAACGCGATCGCGTCGAAGCATCCGAGAGATGCGCGGGGTGGCTGGCAAAGTTTCACGCAACTGCTCCGCAATCGGGGGACGTCTTGGACCCGACCGGCGAGATGCGTTCCATCGCAAAATGGTCCCGAACGATAGCAGAGCTTGGCGAGCCGCTCGCGGGCCTGGCCGGACGAGTCTCCAAGCGCCTGGAAGAGAGGGCGTCGGCTGTGGCGAACGGGATGGAGTTGTGCGCAGGCCATGGCAGTTATAGCTGCCATCAGGTCATCCTGAGCGAGGGCCGGACCATCGCGTTCGATTGGGACGCCTACGATGTGGCGGACCCCTGCCACGACGTGGCGAGATTCCTCGTGGCACTCCAACGACTTGCGTTCAAATACCTCGGCTCAATTCGGACACTTGACACCGCCGCTGAGGTATTCCTGAAGACGTATCAGGGGCTGAGCCCGTTCAGGGTGGCGGCGAACCTCCCCTGGTACAGAGCATTGACCTGTCTGAGACTTTCCAAGTATGAGGCAAACCGTCCCGTTTGCACCTTCGGCAAGGGAATTGAGGTATTGCTCCGTGAAGGTTTGCGTGTTCTGGAACAGTAGGAGAAAACAAGAACATGTTCGTGGACTCCCCCACAGATCCGGTTTTCAAACATGCGGTGAACCGTCCGGTCCTCAGCATCCACGAGGGGATCGAGGCATTCCCCGGCGAAGGTCTGCGTGTGCTGGGACACTACGGAGAAAACGCCATGCCCGAGTGCGTGGAGAACCCCACAGATCCAGGTATCCCGACTCTTGCGGCCGTTTGTGATCCGGTTGAATTGGCTAAACATCTGAGTCTGCTTTCGCTGCCTTGGGACTGGGACACGTCCCAGGCGATTCGCCTACGCCTGCTTAAGTGGCACAGAGAGAGCCGCTGCACATTCGAAATCGCTTTGAAAGTCGCCGATGCGTGGCAGGAACTGATCGGCAAGGTCTACGCCGAGGACCGCTCAGATATCTACCAAGCCATGGAGGAGATCAGGCGAGCGGGATTTGGCTCAGACGCGGAATTCGCGCTTCCTCGACCCCTGGCGTATTTAGCGCCATTACGTCTTCTGCTTTACGAGAAGGCGCCAGGCACGAGGGCCAGAGAGTTGATACTGAATCCTCGCGATTCCGAGGACGTCCTCGCCGCCGAGCGGTGCGCGCACTGGCTAGCCCGATTTCAGGCTCTTGCTCCCCGTTTGGGGCCGGTCTACACCCTGGACGACCACCTCAGCTCGTTGAAACAATGGTGCCGGTCCCTGTCCGATCATGGCGGGCCGTTTGCCAAAAAGGCGCCCTTGTTGTTCGAGGGACTCAAGGCGGCCGCGGCGGGTCTGGGCAGGATCGAATTGTGTCCTGGTCATGGCACCTACACTCCCGGTCAGGTCGTGCTGGATGGTAGCCGTACAGTTGTGATCGACTGGGACACCTATGAGATGGCCGACCCTTGCCGCGACGTCGCCCGCTTCGTTGTCGAAATCAAGCGAAACGCGTGGAAACACCTTGGTTCCCTGCACGCGTACGACCGGGCGGCCGGAATTTTTGTGAAGACATACTTCGCTGCCGCTCACGCGGCAATCACGCCGAACCTGGCGTTTCATGAGGCCGCGATCTGCCTCGAGCGTGCGAAACACGATCGTGACAAGCAGGTTCAGGGATGGCAGCAGAAAGCCGAGATAATGTTGGACGAAGGCCTTCGTATTCTCTCCACGGACCCAATTGAATACGCAACCGCTACCCGCTCTGTCCAAGTTGCGCTGGCCCACCGGTACGAAAATGGCGTGGCGGCGGCCGCGAACAAAACTGCGTTTATTTTGGGGCTAGTTGCGGAAGCCCTATTGGATCTAAGCGGCGCCTGACGAAATGAATCCAAAAACTCTCCTGACAACCAATGCGAGCGCACTGCCGGAAGCATCCGCGCTTCCAGCGGACCCAGCTTTGCCTGGATACGCGTCATTGTGCGAGCCATCGCGGTTGAATGGAGTTTTGTCGCGTGTAGTGGCACGGTGGCTCGGCCCCGATGTACGCCTGCTAAACAGCGGCGCCCACGTCCGCCGTCTTCGCCCGGGCAAGCGGTGCAGTGTTGAGCTCGAGCTGATGGTCGGCCGTGACGATGGTGTCTTCGAACGCCGCCGATTGCTGGGGAAATTCTACCGAGACGATCGGGGCGCTACGGTTTACCAGACCCTGGTGGAACTCAGGAGGCACGGATTGGGGACCGGGCGCTTTCTCGTTCCCGAGCCTGTGGCCTGCCTGCCTGAGTACAACCTCCTGCTGTTGACCTGGGCGGAAGGTGAGTCGCTCAGCTCCGTTTTACTGGCCGGCTCCGATGCCGAGCAGGGGGTCAAGGGAGCGGCGGCGTGGCTGCTTGGACTCCACAACTGTGGTGTAGCCACCGGGCGCTGCTATTCTTTCATCGGACACTTGCGAACATTGTCCGGATGGAAGGAGCTTCTAAGCGAAGTTTATCCCAAAGGCGAGCGCCTCTTGGGTGCTCTTCTGGCTCGCTTCGAGGAGCGGGGCAGCGAACTGTCTGGCTGGGC
>QHZE01000286.1 GCA_003225335.1 Acidobacteriota bacterium | reverse complement strand
GGTTTCATTCTTGACCTCCTGGGCGTCCCATTCGCCAAATGAAGCGCCATGCGCAGGTGCAAAAAGAGCCCACCCCGCAGCTGCGGAGGTGGGCTCCAAAACGACAGGAGGCTCGGGACTAGAACGCATAGCGCAGCGCGAACTGCAGCTGGCGATCGGTGTACTTGGTGCTCACTTTGCCGAACGTGCCGCTGCGGGGATTGGTGTCGACCGTAGTGCTGGCGTTCGTGCCCCAGTTCGGATGGTTCAGCCAGTTAAAGGCCTCAAAGCGGAACCAGACGCTCTGGGTCTCCGACAACCGGAACTGCTTGAAGATGCCGACGTTGTGGTTCTGGAAGCCCGGACCATAGACAATCCCGCGAGCGTTCTGGGTCGAGAACGTGCCGGGAGGAGGTTCAGTAAACATGCAGCCAGGGGAGTTTGGCTTGGGGCAACTTTCGCCGGGCTTACTCGTGCGAATCCAGAAGTTCCCATCGGAGGCCGCGTTGGAGAACTTCTTCTCGCCGTTGGGCAGCGCCGGGTCGCCGTTGATGATCCAAAACTGCGAGCCGCTGCCGGGGCCGACCCCGGCGAAGTCGGCGGAGGTCGCCATTGTGAGCGGAACACCGGTTTGGAACTGCGCCAGCGCCGAGACCGCCCATCCGCCGAACAGCTTACCGGTGAAAACCGACCGGTTGCGGAAGAACGGCAGCTCGTAGATCGCGTTGAGCACAACCACATGCCGCCTGTCGTAGGTCGCAGGCCCCCAGAGGTTGTGGACATCGTAGGCATTCGGCACGACATCGCGCTGAGCCGATCCGTCGTCCATCAACTTCGAAAGGGTATAGGAAAGCGCGTAGCTGAAGCCCTTGGTGAACCGGCGGGTTGCGCCGAGCTGGAAGGAGTTGTACATCGAGTTCGCGTCGTTGTTGGTCACGCGAATCGTGTTGAACCCCTTGTAGGGGCGAAGGTAGTCAGGGTTTATGGTCGAGCCCGGGGGCAAAGTCCCGGCCGCGAGCTGGTTGATGTTGCGCTCGCGCTGCCCGTGCAGGCCGCGACGGCCGACATAGGCCACCTCCACCGTAGTGTCAAACCCGATCTCCCGCTCGTAGGTCACGTTCCAGGCCCAGGCCTCGGGGTTTTTGAACACCTCGTCTTGGGTCGTGATGTTCAACGTGAACGGGCGGTTGGTCCCCCCGCCTGGGTTATCGGCTTGGCCGTTGGCTATCGAAACCATCGGCTGGAGCGGCGGGTTGCCGCCGAGGAAGACCGAGTCGCTCACTCCGAGCCGGGTGAAAAACCGCCCCGCGCCGCCGCGGATCACGCTCTTCTCGCCAAGACGGTAGGCGAATCCGACGCGCGGCTGGAAGTTGTCCTTGTGGATCTCGGAGTACTGCTTCGGGAAGCCCCGGAACATGAAATCGTACTGCCCCGAGTCGGCTATCGGAATGCGTCCCCTGGCCGAATCGGGCCAGCCGTCGCCCGGGAAGACGAGGCCATTGTAACGTGACTTCAGGTCGCCGCCCGTGATGAATCCGGTCGCCTGGTCGAGGGCGACGGCGATCGACGGATCGTACGAGCCGGGATCGAACACGACCATGTTGCGCCACAGGCTGTAGTATGGCTGAATGATGCTGTGGCGCACGCCGAACTCAAGCCTTAGCCTCTCAGTCGCTTTCCAGCCGTCCTGCAGGAACCACTCGTACATTTGGCCGCGGTAGGGCGTGAACGAGCGCACTCCAATTTCCGCGTAGGAATTGAACAAACCCATCGCGGCGTTCGCTACGTCCAGCCCAGACGTCGTCGAGCCGGGCCGCGTGTTGCGGAACTCGAACCGGCCGTTCTGGTTGTTCGTGCCGCCCGGAACGCCCGCCACGTTGATCTGGTCGAAGTCGTTCTGCCCCGCGCGCTCGAACAGGAAGCCGGCCTTTAAGGTGTGCTTCCCGCGGATCTTCGTGATGTTGTACGCCGCATCATAGATTGGGCCGGTCGACTGAGACGGATAAGGCCCTCCGTCCAGGTCCGTGAAGACCGACTCGAAGTTCGCCGTTGGGATCTTGTCGAAGATCTCTTTCCGGTCGGGAAAGATGTACGGGTAGTTGATCCCGTAGAGGCTCCGTTTGTAGGTGCCGCCGCGCGTATCGACCGCGATGTAGACCTGGTCTCGGCTCCCGGTCAGTAGCAGCTCGCTCGTCATCGTCGGCGAGATCGTCCAGACCCAGTTGACCGAAGTCGTCTGGTTCGGCCGGTCGATGATTTGCGGGGCGCGGTCGGTGTTGGCGCGGAAAGCGCTCACATCGACAAAGTTGTAGATCTGGGCGCGCCAGCGGATCTGGTGCCTGTTGCTCGGGTACCAGTCGATCGAAACCGTGTCCTTGCGCTGGTTGGTAAGCGTCGGCCGGGTCTGGGTGAAGTTGGCCGTCCCGGGCCCGATAAAACCGGGGGTCGGCTCCGGATAGGCTCTCAGGAGAGCGAGGCCGTTTGGGCTGAGTTGGCTCTGCGGGATTACGTTGTTCGGGAAAGGCTGGCCGGTCGACGGGTCGTTTATGGTCTTGACGGCCTTATAAAAGCGGTTGCTCGGGTTGAGCAACTCGCTGAAGTCGCCGCTGCGCATCGCAAGCGACGGGACGGTCGTGACCGACGTATCGGCAGCCCGACGCCGCACCCACTCCTGGCCGAAGAGCCAGAAGAGCTTCGTGTGGTCCTTGTTGTAGCCCAGCCACGGGAGCACGACCGGGCCGTTGAGGTTGTAGCCGAACTGGTTGTAGCGGAACGGCGAGGGTCGGCAGTGGTCTACCTTCGGGAACTGATCGCAAGGGGTGGCGTTGGAGGGGTCGAGCTGGTTGCGGTTCCAGCTGTTCGCATTCAGCGCCGAGTTGCGCAAATACTCGTACGCGACACCGTGGAACTTCGGGGTGCCGCTCTTGGTTACAATGCGGATTTGGCCCCCTGCCGACCGGCCGTACTCGGCTTGGTAATTGGCCGCCAGGATCTGGACCTCCTGCGTCGAATCGAGGTCGGCTACCCCGATGCTCGTGCCGTTCGAGCGCGTCCGGACCGCGACGGCACCGTCGAACGTGATCAGGTTGTCCTGCGTGCGGCTGCCGTTGATGTTCAGGCCACCGGTGGTGAGACCGAAGTCGTTGCCGCCGAGCGTGCTCCCGCTGCTGATTCCCGCCTTTGTCAGCGCCAGGAAAAGCGGGTTGCGCCCGTTCAACTGCAGCAGCTCGATCTGCTTTAACTCCACGAGCTTCCCAACTGTGGAGCTATCCGACTGCACGCTCGCCAGCGACGCCGTGACTGAAACGGTTTCGCTCACTTCACCAACCGCAAGCGCCACGTCCACGGTATTGTTGATATTTGGGTCGAGCTTCTTCCCTGTGACCTGGAACTTCTTGAACCCGGTCAGCTCCGCCGTCACCGTGTAGAAGCCGGGCGGCAGGCTCGATATCACGTAATAGCCCTGGTCGTTGCTGACTGAACTTCGCTCGAAAGCGTGGCTCTCGCTCTTGGCAGAGACCGTGACCCCGGGAACGACGGCGCCCGAGGCGTCTTTCACAAAGCCCGAAATCTGCGCATTGTCCGACTGTCCGTACACCTGTGTCGAGATTGCAAGGGATAGAGCCAACAGGCACGTGGACATCACCCCAACGGGTTTGATGCTCCCCATGACAATCCTCCCAGTGAACTGTTCAAGACGGCCGAGCGACCCATTCCTCGCTCGTTTCAATCAGTGCGGTCCCTTGGCAGGGATAGTGCGCCAGCGGGAACGAGGTAGTCAAGCAAGTTTTCTGATTGCGGATTAATTTGTGGAATTCGCGAAATCCTTGGCAAGTCTTTCTGGCGTGCGGCGGTTCGACTATGCCGCGGAAGATGCGGCCCGCGACCACCGATGAACAGGGAGCAGCCCGCCCGCAACCAAAAAATCTCACCGCAGGGACGCGGAGAACGCAGAGGTCGTCCCTGGGAGCGCGCGCATCCTGCGTGCCAGCGTCGGACACTTAAGGCACGCTGGAAGCGTGCGCTCCCAGGAGGACCGAGGCAAAACTTGGCGAGTCTTGGTGTCTTCGCTTGTTGGCGGTAAAACCTGGGTGATCGCGGATCAGGGAGCGTCCAGGGTCAACGACTTTTGCAGCTGGAATTGCAGGACTGTTTCGGCCGGGACCTTTAAAGTCTGCCCTCCACGGAGGACCTGAATGCCCGCGCCCGCTCCGGCACCGGCGGCGGCGCCCGGAGCCCTTTGCGCCCTTCGCGCCTTCGTGGTTAATTCAGACTCAGTCTGACCGCGAAGGCGCTAAGTGCGCGAAGGGAATCATTCCTCACAACTCTGGTGTAGACTGCTGTTTGTCACTGGGAGGAAGGGATGCCTCGATTACTGCAAATTCTCTGCTTTGCCCTGAGCCTCATGACGGCTGGATTGCCGCCCGGAGCGCAAACGCACGTGCCGTCAAACCGGGTCTTCAATGTCAAAGATTTCGGCGCCTCGGGCCGAAAGGAAGACAACGCGCAAGGGGCAATACAAAAAGCCATCGATGCGTGCGCTCAGGCAGGAGGCGGCATGGTCTACGTCCCGCCGGGAAGCTACACCTCCGGGACGATTCACCTCCGAAGCCACGTCCGCCTGTATGTGGAATCAGGCGCCACGATCTTCTCCAGCAAAGACAAAAACGCTTTTGACAAAGAGGCGTTGCTCTACGGTGAAGGTCTCGAAAACCTCACCATCGAAGGACGCGGCGCCATCGACGGCCAGGCCGAATATGAACGGCGGCTGAACGACCTCGACGATCGCTACATTCGCGACAACCAATTGCTGACGGAAGCCGGGGGGAAATCCCTGATGCGCTCGTTTCCGAAAAAGAACTCGCACGGGAAATTCGTGTTTCTCATCCGGTGCAAGGATGTCCGCATCGCCGGGCTCTCGTTCGTGCGCTCGCCGTCCTACGCGATTCATCCCGTCGCCTGCGAGCGCATGGTGATCGACGGCGTCTACATTCGCTCGAGCCTGGCCGACGGCGTTTGGGCAGACGGCATCGACCCGGACGGATGCAAAGATCTGCGCATCTCGAACAGCACGATTGAAACGGGCGACGACGCGATCGTCTTTTACTCGACCAATGCTTTTGGTCCCGCGCTCCCCTGCGAAAACATCACGATCACGAACTGCCGGCTTTCTTCCGCGTCGAGCGCCTTGAAGTTCTGCGACGGCAACATGAACTGCGTGCGCCATGTCACCGTCGACAACTGCGTCATCACGGATTCGAACCGCGGTCTTGCCTTCATGGTTTTTGACGGCGGCTACGTGAGCGACGTCGTGATATCGAATCTCACCATCGAGTGCCGGCGTCACGACTGGTTTTGGTGGGGAGACGGTGATCCCTTTCACTTCAACATCAAGCGGCGAAGCGAAGTCCATCCTCAATCCGCGCGCCCGGACGAACCGCCGGCGGGCTCGATTCGCAACGTGTTGATCCGGAACGTGATTGCGCGCGGCAAAGGATCGAGCGTCATCAACGGCCATCCGGACAGCTGGCTCGAGGGCATCACGCTGGAGAACGTCAAGCTCTTTCTCTCGTCCGACCCGGCCGCGCCCTACGACAAGTCGGTTCACGCACTTAAGATTCAGAGAGCGAAGAATTTCAAGCTGAAGGACGTCGAGGTCGTCTGGGAGAAGCCCGAATGGTCAAAATGGGAGAGCGCTCTTTACGTCGAGGATGTCCGAGGCCTGCAGCTCGACGGATTCAGCGGCCGGCAGGCGAGACCGGGGGCGAGTTTTCCCGCGGTCGTGCTTAACCGTGTGGAGGAGGCGCTGATCCGCGGTTGTGTGGCTCCTGCGGGGACGGAGATCTTCTTGAAAATCCTGGGGAGCAACACTCGGGAAATCCGTTTGTCCGGCAACGATTTTCACCAATCGAAAGTTCCGTACGACGTAGCGGGGGAAGTAAGAAGAGACGAGCTGCACGAGTTGAGTAACTTCATGCCCAAGTGACCGTCCGCACTGACAAAAAAAACCGCCACGAATTTCACGAAGAAACAGGCCCGGGAAGAAGACTCGTGTAATTCGTGGAATTCGTGGCAAGGCTTTTCGGAGCCCCTGGTATAAAATCAGGAAAAATCTCAACGGCAGGGGGCGCATGGCGGACTCGAATCGAGATGACGCTTTTGAAGAGATCGTCGACACCTCCCGCTTCCGCATTGTGCGCGAGCTCGCGCACGGGGGGATGGGGTCGGTGTATGAGGCGGTCCTGTGCGGGCCGATGTCTTTCAACAAGACGGTGGCCGTCAAGACGATCCTGAAGCGCTACTCCGAGGACGAAGAGTTCGTCCAGATGTTCATCGGGGAAGCCAGGCTGGTCGCGGACCTGGTCCATCCGAACATCTGCCAGGTCTACCAGCTCGGCAAGGTCTCCAACCGTTACTATATCGCGATGGAGTACATTGCGGGCGTGAGCCTGCAGCAGTTCGTGGACCGGCACGCCGAGCTGGGACGCCGCATGCCGGTGGACATCGGCACCTTCATCATCAGCCGCGTATGCCGCGGTCTCGAATATGCGCACGCGAAACGTGACCGAAACGGACACCTGCTTGGCGTCGTGCATCGTGACGTCACCCCGAGGAACATCATGATCAGCACGGAAGGGGAGGTCAAACTCACCGATTTCGGCATTGCCAAGGCGCATACCCTGATGCGTGACCGCGAAGGCGAGGTAGTCATGGGACAAACTCCTTACCTCTCCCCCGAGCAACTCCGGGGCCGGCCGACGGATGCCCGCTCGGACCTCTTCTCGCTCGGTGTCGTGATGTTCGAGCTGCTGACCGGCCAATCGCTCTTCACAGGCCCGTCGGCCAGCGCCACGATCAGAAACGCGCTGGATAAGGAGGTCCCGTCCATGAAGGATCTTAATCCTGAAATCACGCCGCGGGTCGAGCAGATCGTGCGCCGGGCGGTCGACCGGGACCCGGAGCGGCGCTACCAATCCGGCAGCGAGATGGGCTACGACCTCGAATATGCGATCTACCACGAAGGCTACGGCCCAACCATCGTGACCCTGGAGAAGTACATGCGGGGGATCTTTCCAGGTCTGTTCCACCCATCGAGCGAGCCTTCGCACCCACCCGCCCTTTGCAATCCTGAAGGAACCACACGATCGTTTCCCAGAAACTGATCCGCTTTCTTTCACTGGAGAAGGAGGAGAACCGGCATGAACTCTTGGTTTCGGCGGGCGGCCACGCAGGGCCGCTCCTGCAATTTGGGCATACCTCAGGCTTCAGATGGCCCAATCCTGCGCGCGTCCCGTTGTGTGCTTGCGGGGACGTTCCTGGTTCTGTGTCTGAACGCAGTCCCCGTCGGAGCGCAGAGCCTCGAGGAGGAGGTGCGAGCCATGCGGATCGAGCTGCGGCGCCTGCAGCAGGAGGTGGGGACTCTCAAGGAGGAGCTTCGCCGCAGGACTGCCCCGGCGGAAAGCGCCGGCAGTGGATCGCAGGGCTCTCAGGAGAAGAGCGCCGCGGCACAAGAGCCTGCAGCGGCCGAGGTTTTGCCGCTTCTGCAGGCCCAGGTGGCGGAGCATGCGCAGGTCAAGGTGGAATCGAACTCGCGGCTCCCTCTGAAGATCTTCGGCACGATCGTGTCGAACACATTCTGGAACAGCGGCGAGGCGAACTGGCTCGACGTTCCGAACATCGTGGCGCCTTCGCCCGACGCGCCGGTCCCGACAGGTTCGTTCAGCTCCACGATGCGCCAGAGCCGCTTCGGGGTGATCATTGACGGACCCGCCATCGGATCGCTGAAATCCAGCGGCTTTCTGGCGCTGGACTTCTTCGGGGGCATTCCGAATTTCCAGACCGGGCAGGTGATGGGGATTCCCCGCCTGCTCTACGCGTTTGCTCGTGTAGAGGGGGAGCATACGGCGGTGGAGATCGGCCAGGATCAGATGATCCTGGCCCCCAGAAACCCGACTTCGCTGGCCGCCATGGCCTTTCCGGATCTCTACCGCTCGGGTAACCTGTATCTCCGGGTTCCGCAGGCGCGCGTGGAGCAGCGGATTGCCGCCGGCGATCTCGACGAATTCCAGTTGACGGGCGGCATCCTCGCCCCGATTGCCGGAGACTTCGCTGCCAACTCCCTGGTTTTTGTTCCGCCGAATCTGGCGGGAGAGCGCTCGCGGCGGCCGGCGGCGCAAGGGCGTGTCGCCTGGAGGCGAAGGTTCTCGTACGGCTCGGAGGACCGCCTGGAGATCGGCGTCTCCGGCCACTACGGGCGCGAGCGTCCGGTCATGGGGCCCAGGCGCAGCTGGGCAGGCGCCGTCGATCTGGACGCGCGCGCCGGACGCCTGGGCATCGGCGGGGAGTGGTTCGCCGGGCGCAACATCGACGCTTTCGGTGGCTCGCTGGGTCAGGTGGCCAAATCCACAGGCGGCTTTCTCGAAGGACGCCTGGCGGCGACGCGGCGCCTGGAGCTCAACGCGGGCGTCGGTATCGATCGCCTGTTCGATTTCGACCTGTTCCCCGCGCCGCTCCGCCAGAACCGGAGCGTCTTCGCGAACACGATCTTCCAGATAACACCCGAGCTGGCTGCTTCCTTCGAGTATCGCTGGCTCATGACAACGCCGGCGCGGGGGGAAATGCGGCGCAACAATCACCTGAATCTGGCTCTGGCCTTCAGTTTCTGAAATACGGGGACAGTCACCGAAATTCCCGAAGTTCCTGTGTGCCCAGATCCTAGTTCAGCGGGACGGGAATTTCGGTGACTGTCCCCGTATTTCCCGATGATTGAAATGAAAAGGACAATTCAGGCACTGCTGAGTATCGGAATCGCGTGCCTGGCCGGCCTGCCGGCCAGTG
>QHZE01000740.1 GCA_003225335.1 Acidobacteriota bacterium | reverse complement strand
GCCTTTGATTTGGTTGTCAAAAGCGTGCCCCTCCGAAAGACTTCGGCATGGAAAAGATTTTTCGAACCATTGCCTTTTTGGCGATGGTTTGGTCTCAACTGACTGCATTCCCGGCTGAGGCCGAGGACGCGAAAACGCAACCGTTGCCGCGCTTTTCGGATTACCGGCTGGTGGATTCGGAGTTAAAGTTCGTGGGCATCGATTCCGATGCAACGGAGTCTTTTCTGGCGCTGCAACTCGACAGCGCGGGGCGACTGTTCGCCGGTGGTCGCGAGGCGCTTTTTGTTTATGAGCCGTCCAGAGATGGATTGTATCAGCCGCGCCAGCTCCTGTATCGTTTTCCCAAAGATTCCTGGATTTACGGCATTGCGATCCGCGGTGCAGATCTCTACGTCTCGACTCACACCGCGGTTTATGTGCTCGAAGAGGCCGTCCTGAAGCGCACGGACATCAAACCGAAACGGCTGCTGTGGGGTCAGCCGATGCTGCCGTATTTCGAGGAGCACCAGGGAATGCATGCGCTGGCGTTCGGTCCGGAGGGAGATCTCTACTTCTCCGCCGGTGATAACCTGGTCGGGTATGGTGATTTCAAACGCGCCGATCACTGGGGGCACTGGACTTTCTTTCACGGCAGTGCCCGCACTCCCATCACCACCGTGGGCGTAGTTGCTCGAATTTCACCCGACGGCGAGGTTTTCGCACCCGTGGCCCGTGGGCTTCGCAATTGTTGCGGGCTTGCGTTCGATGCGAATTGGAATCTTTTTGGCAACGACAATGACCATGAGAGTTTGCCGAACGAATACGTGCCGGGCCGCCTGTTGAACATCACTCCGCATGCGTATTTCAGTTGGCCGCGCGGATGGTTGGTCGAGAAGCAGCCGTGGCGCGCCGATCTCCTCGACACGCTCAACCCTGATCTTGGCCGCTACGTGCCCACGGGTCAGGCCTACTACAACGACCCGTTCTTTCCGGAAAGGTTTCGCGACAATCTGCTCGTGGCGGAATGGAGCAAGAGTGCTCTTTACCGCTATCCATTGAATCCCAGCGGTGCAGGTTTTAAGGCCGCTCAAGTCCCGTTCCTTTCCTGCGTCAACAATATGCGCCCGGTGGGTGTCGCCGTCGGCCGCGGCGGACGGATATTTGTTTCCTCACTGGTGATGGCTGGCAACGAGGCCTCCCCGGTCTCCCGTAGCGAGATCGTAATGATCACGCGCGCGGACGACGCGCCCAATGCTCCGTTCGCTGCTTTCGAAGAAACCACTGCGCCAGAAGAAAAGCTTTTCGCTGAACTCGAAAGTGCATCGTGGCATCGCCGCTATCGCGCGCATATCGAACTGTTGCGTCGCGGGGGAAGCGTTTGCCGTGAGGCGGCTTCGCGTCTCGCAACTGCGCCTGCCGGCAGC
>QHZE01000739.1 GCA_003225335.1 Acidobacteriota bacterium | reverse complement strand
GGGTCGTGGGCCAGGATGCGCGACATGCACTGCAGAGCCGCCTTGTTCTCGTTGACCCGAAAGTAGAACTCGCCCGCGCGCCACTGGATCTGAATCGATGCACCGCCGAGCTCCAGGGCGCAGGTCCTGGCTTTTTCGGTCTGCCCGGACTTCAGCAAGGCTTCGCCGAGATCGCACCAGCGATCGGCGGAGGCCGGATTCCTGCGCAAGGCTTCCTGCAAGTTTGCCACCGCCTGGTCCAGGCTCTCAGCGCCTCCTTGTGTCAATTGCTCCTCCGCTTTTTCCAGCAGGCGCTCGTCGGAGCACAGCAGCAGGTAGCGGCACAGCGTCCTCTCAAGCCGGGGATCGTTGCCGAGCTTCTTCTCAAGAAGAATCCTGGCCGACGCGAAAAAGACCAGGATGCAGCCGAAAAGCAGGGGTAATCTCCTCATCGGGCTCCTTACAGGCAGGCCACTATTTGACCGCATCGCGCCAAATACTTCAACCACGGATGAACACGCATGAACACGCGGGTGCAATTAGAAGAAGTGCGAGTCACCAAGCACATGATTCCATGAATGCGACAACGTCCTTTTTTTCAGATAGGCGGAGGCGCCCTGAAAGGGCGCGGGAGCTTAGCCGGGGGTGAGCAAAGCGAACCCCCGGAATATTGCAATAAACGAATGCGCCCCGGCAGGGGCGCAGGGAGCTCCTGCAACCCCTGCCGGGGTGCGTATCGTTGTTCGTCTTCTATCCGGGGGTTCGCTTTGCTCACCCCCGGCTAATTTCCTTTCGCCCCGCTGGGGCGGAATACGTCACCGCATTTATGAAACGTGACTCGCACTTTTAATTCTTTTAATTACACCCTGAACACGCAGCAGGCGGGCTGCAACCAAAATCTCTTAGCCTTTGTTTGCGCCTTCGCGTCTTTGTGGTGAAAAGAGAGTGTCCCGCACTCACCGCCAAGACGCATAGAATCCAAAACCGAATTGACGATGGGGAGAACAAGAGACTACAATAGTCACATGATTAAGACACGATTGACTCGCGCCGCGGCGCCCACACGGTCTTCCGACAGGGCGCTCTGGGTGCGCGAGTTGCGTAAGCTCCAGAAATCTTGCAGCCGCAAAGTAGCTTCTCCCACGGTCAACGACATCCTGGCCCAACAGCGCGACGATCGCACCTGAACCGTGAGCTACTGGGACACGTCCGCGCTCCTCAAGCTTTACATCGCTGAGGCTGACTCTCCCTACTTTCTGCAACTGATTGCCGGCGGGGATGAACCCATCGTCTCGTCGGCGATAGTGACTGCCGAGATACTTTGCGTCCTCTACCGGAAAGAGCAGGCGCGGGCATTGAAAGGCGGCGGAGCCAGACGCATTTACGGCAAGTTCAGCCAGGACGTCAGGACCGGCAGGATTCTGACCGTCCCCTACGGACGCGATGTGGAAGCCCAGGCCGAGAAGCTCGCCAGGCTCGTTTTCAACCGGCCGCGCCCGATCCTGATCCGAAGCCTGGATATGATCCACGTCTCCACTGCCCTCTCGAGCAGGGCCAGGGACCTCGTGGCGACCGACAGGCGACTCCGCGAAGTTGCCGTCCTGGCGGGGCTGCACGTCCTACCCTGATCGGCTGTGTCGCAGCAGACTCTGCGTCCGGCGACGGCCGCATCTCTGTGTCTCCGTGACTCTGTGGCGGGCCCCAAAGGCCGGATTAGATAAGGAGTACCAAAGGCAAACGGAAGCAGTCCCTCACGGTACCCTCGGGGGAGGATACGCCGGAAAAGCTTGCCACGAATTACACGAATTCTTTTTCGCTTAGCTAGTTTCTGGCGCGAAACTAGCCCCGCAGGGCTGAGAAGCCGCGAAGAAATCGTAGCGCCGGCATCTTGCCGGCATGTGGATGAGGGTAAGCTCTTTGTTTGCAACAGACCTTCTGCCGGCTGGAAGCCGGCGCTACATTCTTTCACACCCTTCTATTACGGGAGTTTTGCGCTAGAAACTAGCTAGTTTCTTGCGCGAAACTAGCCCCGCAGGGGCGACTCAGGAAAGCCCAGGGCGCAAGCCCTGGGAACAAGCACAGTAACAAGGGAAGCCCCGAAGGGGCGATGCAGTTGGTCCCGGTACCAAAGAGGCGGCTTATGACGAGCATTTATCTGGAGTTGAGATCGAACTCCCTGCGCCGCCCTTTCAGGGCTTTCCGCAATTTGGCCCTTGAACCCAGGGCTTGGGCCCTGGGCTGTCCTGCTGGACCCTTCGGGGTCCTTGGTTTCGCGCCAGAAAATAGCTAGTGGCAGTCTATGCGGTCGGTAGACATGATGGCCGCTCCTTTAATTTTTCTTGTTTTCGTGTAATTCGTGAAATTCGTGGCGAAGTTTTGCACGGCTTCACTTTCGTGACAGAGTTTGGTGAGCGGCAGCCAGGACCTCGTCAACGGTGATGCGGGTCATGCAGCGAAAGTCGATCGGACATTCCCGGAGGAAACAAGGGCTGCAGCCGACTGGATGCTTGATGACCCGCGCCTCGGGGCCGAGGGGACCGGTGGCAATCTCGCTGCTGGACCCGAAGATCGCGACCTGCGGAACATCGAGCGCGGCGGCGAGGTGCATGGGGCCGGAGTCGTTCGTGACGAGCAAGCTGCACTCCTTGATCAGTCCCATGAGCGTCCCAAGACTGGTCCGGCCCGCCAGAATGATCGCGGGCCGTTTCATCTGTCTTGCCACTTCCTCCGCGACCTGGCGCTCGTTAGCTGCGCCGAAGATCACGATCCTTACGCGGTATTTCTCCGCGAGCCGGTCGGCGGCCGCCGCGTATCGATCTGACAGCCAGCGCTTGGCCGGGCCGTAAAAGGCGCCCGGGTTGACGCCGACGATTTTCTCCCCGGGCTCGACGCCTTCTTCTCGCAGAAGCACCTTTGCAGCAGCTCGGTCCTCTCTCCGAACCCCGATGGATATCGACGGCTTGCAGGAGCCGTCTTGCCAGAGGCGCGGGGGAAGCAGGCCTGCCGCGGAAAGGATGCCCAGATAGTAGTAGACCTGATGGACCATACCGACTTCGGGATCGATCCTGCAAGGATGCGTCAGAAGCATCCTTCGGCCGTCCCTGGCGTATCCCAGGCGCCGCGGAATGCCGGCCCACCACGGGATCAAGGCGGCCTCAAAGGCGTTTTGCAACAGGATCGCGAGGTCGAAGGTGCGCCGGCGCATGTCATCCGCAATTCGCCGGAGGCCGGTCCATCCCTTGTGGGTCCGTCCGCACTTCCTTCAATGCCGGGACCGACATGACCGCGTCGCCGACCCAATTGGTCCCGCGAACCAGAATGCGATGAATCGTGTCGGGATAGAGATCCTTCACCGGGTTTTCCTGGGCCAGATCCACTCGTGGCACGGGCGTCCCGCCCCTGAGGGCGCGGCTTCGGCCGTGCCCTGGAGTTTGTACATGTGCCAAGAAAGTTTTAGTCCTCCTGCCCCTGCCGGGGCGGGCTAGAGGTGGCACCGTCCCAGGGGTTCGCAAAGAGCGCTCACCCCTGGCTAAGCTCCTCCGGCTCCTCTGGAGCGGAACTCGGCACGACTGAAGCCGTGCCAGGCACGGCGTCAGTCGTACCAATCTAAGCTGCGTCATGGCCGGGACGGCCATGCCACGCTAGATCTTGCAGCATCCGAGCGAATGCACCGGCCTCGATCACGCGGGTGCGTTGCACCGAAACGAGGAGCGGAAATTGCGGCGGGCGCTCTATCTTGATGGCGTCCTTTTCCGTCGTAATGAAAACCGCTGCTCCCGCCTTCCGCGCCTCTTGTTCGCATTGACGCCAGTCTCTTTCGGTAGGCTTGTAATGATCGCGGTAGAACCGCGCTCCGCGGACCGGGATTCCCAGCATCGCGATGTCGCGGCGGAATCGCTCCGGATTTCCAACCCCCGCGACGAGGAAGGCCGGGCCAATGTCAGGCGCAGCGGGTCCATCGCGCGTCGAATCCTTCCAGGAAGAAAACGGGACCAGCGCGTCTATGTCCTGGACGCAGTGAAAGATCTGCGCCCGCGGATTCAACTTGCGAACGATGTCGAGAAAGGCATCAGGGTCGTTTCCCTGACGGGCGCCCTGGATCACGATGCCATGAGCGCGGGACAGACCTGTAACCGGCTCGCGCAGGGTCCCCAGGGGGAGTACGCGGTTCTTCTCCAACGGCTGGGTCCGATCGAGTAAAACCAGGTCGAGGTCCCGATAGAGGCGCCGATGTTGAAAGCCGTCGTCAAGGACGAAGGCCGGAGCGCCGTTTCTCTGCAGTATTTTCAGTCCCGCCGCATAGCGGTCCGCGGAGATTCCGATCCACAGACCGGGCACGTGGCGTCGCATCAGCGCCGGCTCGTCACCGAGAGTCGGGGCCGCCTCCGCGATTTCCTCGCCTGGCCCGACCACCACGGGTTCCGCCGAGATCCTTCCATAGCCTCTGCTCAGAAGCGCCGGAACGGCGCCCAGCCTTAGCAGAAACTCCGCCACGTGTATGACCAGCGGAGTTTTTCCCGTGCCGCCGAGAGTGAGGTTTCCGACGCTGCAGACGGGGCGCGGGAGGCGGCGCTGGAGCAAGAGCCTCTTCGAGTAGAGAGTGTTTCGTGTGCGCACCAGGCTCTCGTAGATGAGGCCGGGAACCGCGAGCAAGGGTGACAAGCCGGAGGAGAGAGACATTACGGTAACGACGCAAGGATGCAGTCGACGCTGCTTTGAGTGGCTCCCTGGTTTTGCCGCAGCGTGCTCAGGGCGCGGTGACCGAGCAGGTTTCGGGCCTCGGGATTCCGGAGCAATTCCAGGAGAGTGCGCGGAAGCGACTCGGCGTTTGTCTGGCGGGCAGCCTGCCCGCGAACAAAGAGCCGGGCCATTTCAGTGAAGTTTGACATCTCGGGCCCGAACACAATGGCCTTTCCAAAGGCCGCCGGCTCGAGCAGGTTGTGCCCCCCGTGCGGCAGGAAGCTACCGCCAATGACCGCCACTGTGGCAAGCGAATACACCGCGCGCAATTCGCCGATCGAATCCAGCAGCAGAACACGCGCGCGGCCGCCGGGTGAATTATCGCAGAGGCCGGTTCTCCGCAGAAAGGAGATTGAAGAGCGCTTCAGGAGCTGCGCGACTTCGTCAAAGCGCTCGGGATGGCGCGGAGCCAGAATCAACTTCACATCAGGGATGGCTTCGCGCACCCGGCGGAAAGCCTCGATGAAAAGAGACTCCTCGCCTTTCATGCTGCTGCCGACAACGACGACGGGAGTATCCGCGGAAACGGCAAGGCTGGAGCGAATTTTTTCCAGCACATCGCTCTTTTCCTCCACGGAGTGGCACTGAAAGTCGAAGCTGGCGCAGCATTCCGGCTGTAAAGCTCTTGATGCGGCGGTAGCGATTGAAAGAATGTTCCGAGATCCGGCCTTTGACCAGGAAGACCGGTACGCCCCTCCGGAAACACGCGTCGAGGAAATTGGGCCACAGTTCCTTCTCCACCAGGAGAACCGCGCGCGGGTTGACGGAGCTCAAGAATCGGGCGACGCAGAAATGCCAGTCGAATGGAAAATAAAAGACTGCGGCGGCGGCCGGGAATTCCTTCAGGGCGAGAGCCTGCCCGGCCGGCGTCACGGTGGAGAGCACGACGGGCAGTTCCGGACGCACCTGTTGGATAGCCGCAACCACCGGTCTGGCGGCCAAGACCTCGCCCACGGAAACAGCATGGACCCACACAGGCCTGGTTCCCAGGGGGAGCGCCGGCCCTTTCGATCCAAGTCGCTGGCGAAAGCTCTGGAGATATTTCTTCTCCCGGAGTCCCTTGAAGAGCCAATAAGGCGCGCCGAGTATCGCCGCGGCAGTGAGGAGAAAGGAATATAGAGCGTACATATTGTCGAGGAGGCTATTCTACCCGCAAACAGATAGAATGAAACCACAGATGAACACAGAGCAGCAAAGCCGCAACCCAAAAAATCTCACCACGAAGACACGAAGAAGTCCTTTGCGATTCTTCGCGTCTTCGTGTCTTCGTGGTGAATAAGGTGCTTGAATGCTTCTCGATCTTGGCTTCCGGCAACGCGTCGGGGGTAGCGGGCCAAAGCGTGAACTACGAACCCGCGCGCGGTGTGTTATACTGCTGCTTTTTTGAGGATGAATCCAAATGAAGCCATTGGTCAAGCGGCGCATGTTTACCCCGGGACCAACACCTCTTCT
>QHZE01000738.1 GCA_003225335.1 Acidobacteriota bacterium | reverse complement strand
TGAGTGTCAGGGCCTTGTGGAATTCGCTGATGGATTCCCCTGCTTTTCCCCAGTCGAGCAACGTCTCGCCATGCTCGAAGCCGAGGATGTAGAGCTTGGGCTCGGATCGCTCAAGGCTCGTGAGGATCTCATCCGCTTCGGCATACCGCTGCTGCGACCTGAGGTTGCCTGCAAGAAGCATCTGGTTGAGCACCTGGACCTTATCCTTCGGGTCGGCGCGAATGACGCTGGAATTGCCGCTGGCTCGGGGAGCCTGATAGCCCACGTAACCCAGCGACCTCAGCTTTTCGAGCGTCTCGGGGTCGACCGCGTTGGGCTCTTGGGGAAGGCTCGCGTTCGTGTAACGGCCTTCGAGAGTCCGAAGTTCCTCCGGGAGGGTAGCGGCAATGGTGGACTGGTTTGCCGCGAGGTTATGCGTTTCGTCTGGATCGCGTTCAAGATCGTAGAGTTCCGGGCGAGGGGCGTCAATGTATTGATACTGAGATGTGATAAGGGCTCGCAGTTCATGCCAGCCGAATGTGTTTCGCGGATAGTAAGACTCAGCGTAAGCTGGCGCGGCTGAACGTGCGACCTCGGGCTTCGCTATTCCAGCGAGCGCATGCCCCTGAAAAGTTTGGGTGACATCCCGCGAAACTCGGCACAATGCCGCGATCGTCGGCGCAACGTCCACGAGGCCCGCCGGTTCAGGGATCACGAGGGGGCCAGGCGAAGGGCCTGGCAGCCTCACGATGAGGGGAACGTGCACGGTAGCGTTATAAATAAAGAACCCATGCTCACCTTCTCCATGCTCTCCCAAGGACTCTCCGTGGTCGCTTGCGAGCACGATGAGGGCGTTTTCGTAGAGCTTGAGTTGGCGGAGGCGAGCAAAAAGACGTCCAAGCTGGGCGTCGTCGAAGGCGATTTCGCCGTCATACAGGTGGCCGGCGTAGCGGCTGAAGTAAGGCTCGGGAGGACGATAAGGGCTGTGCGGATCGTAGAGATGCACCCATAAGAAGAATGGCTGGCCGGAATGGGAATCCAGCCAGGTGCGGGCGCGGTCCACAGTCCGGTCGCCGCGACGCTCGAGCAGGGACGGATGGCCGTTCGCGCCGCTCCCGGCGTTGGTCTCGTCATCGTAAACGTCAAACCCGCGATCGAGTCCCCACATCGAATTCAATACAAACGAGCTGACAAACGCGGCAGTTCTGTATCCGCTCTGCCGCATCATCTCGGCAAGGGTCAGCGGTGTTCGGTCCAGGCCTGGAGAAGTCAGGTCGCGCACGCCGTTGAACATCGGGTAGGTTCCCGTCATGATGACAGTGTGGGAAGGAAGCGTGAGCGGCACTTGAGCATAAGCGTGCTCGAAGCGAATTCCCTCGCTGGCCAGCTTATCGATCGCCGGGGTCTCGATGCGGCGATACCCGTAGCAACCGAGGTGATCGGCGCGCACGGTGTCTATGGTAATCAGCACTACAGAATAAGGCGCCGAGGGGGAGGGGACCTGGACCGCCTTCAGCGAAGGGCGCAGGCCTTCGCCAATAGCCCAGAGAAGGAGAAGACACACGATCCCGCGGTGACGCCTGTCCACGCTCACAAATCCATTCTATTATCATCCAACGGGAGGTTAGTCTTCAGAACCTCCATCTGCCGGGGTTCCGGACAGACACGCACTTGGCCGAAAGCCGCTACCTGAGACCTCGATAGACAGGCCCCCAGGGCGATTCCGAAGACGCATCGGCGCCGTCGCAACGTCCGAAGAGCCGGCGGTGCGCTTCAGTAGGCGGGGACAAAGGACTCGAGCGGCGGCAGCGTATCGCCGTCGTGGAATCCATTCGCGAATTGATTCAGCCGGCGCTGTAAGTTCCACCATTGCTGAAACTCGCCGTCGAACTTTGACAGAATTGTTCCCCGGCTCGGCCGTGCGGCTGTGATCGTGACTTGCGGTCTCCATGCTTAGATAGAAATTCACATCCTCGGACTTCGGAC
Source organism: Acidobacteriota bacterium (assembly GCA_003225335.1). Taxonomy (GTDB): domain Bacteria; phylum Acidobacteriota; class UBA6911; order UBA6911; family UBA6911; genus Gp18-AA60. The sequence continues at coordinate 2,347 of QHZE01000738.1, read as the reverse complement.
GGGAACCCATTTGTTGCCAGATGTCAGCGATCTCTAGAGCATAGATGTTCCTCAATCCGGCGTAATCCAGCATCCGCGCTTCCAATAGGAAGTCCGCGAGGCTGAAATGATCACCGCCCAGTCGTAAGGCTTGGGACAGGTGCTCCTGGGCTTGTTCGGCCTCGAGCCGGGCCTGCCGCAGGTCTTCACGATGAGAGCGGAGCCTAGCCAGGTGGGGAGCGGCAAATGGGGGATCCCACAAGTGGCGGGACGTTTCCTCCCCCAGGGCGGCGGAAAGATGGGTCTCGGCCACAGTGAGCGCTTTAAGACCGGCCGCGACCTCGGCCGAGAATGGAGCGGGATAGACTGCCCGGGCGTAGTTGTCGAAGAAGTGTTCTCGGTTCATGGGGTCCCGCTGCCACGCGGCGGCCGCGCCGTAGGCGATTCCCGGGAAGGCCGGGCGCATCAGCACCAAAATGTCATCAGTCCAGATCGTGTTGATCACCCCGAGAATTCCGTGCGGGCGGCCGACTTCAAGAAAGCTGTCGATATTCGAGAAGGTAACATCGAAGTCCGGAGCAATACTGTTCCAAATGCTCACTCCGGTGGCGATGATTTTGGGTATGGGGAGCGAAGCGAAGGGCGCCCAGTAAGGCTCGTAAACCGTGGCGTCGTAGCCCCATGGAACTACAATAGTACCGGGAGGAATCTGGGAAATCAGCTTCGGGTACTTCGCCAGCATATCACTCCAAACTAGCACCGTCTTGCCGTGCTGGCGAACCAACCCCAGCCACTCTTTGAAGCTGCTCGATATATAAATGGTCAGGCGAGGTGTCTTTGGCTGCGGCGGCCTTCGAGATCTCCCAAGTCTCGTCCATCCCGACGTGGAAAAAGGGACTGGGGAAAACGTCGGCTAATTGTTCAATCCAAGCGGCAAGCAGAGTGGCGACCTGAGGATTGCGAGGGTCCAATTCCCTCCCGTGAAGAAGCGGACCAAGGCCAGCGTAGCGTTCCACGCGAAGCAAGTCATGAAGATGACCGTAAAGCTCCACGCAGGGCACGACGTCGACGTGACGTTCACGCGCGTAGGCGACGATGCGGCGCAATTCGTCTTGCGAAAACCGGGCATCGCCGGAAAGCACGGGATAGCCTCTCAGCTCGATACTCGCTTCCGAGTAGAAGTAATACTGATTGCCCTTCCAGTGAGCCAAAAAATCAATCTGTCTCTTGACCTCATTTTCGGTTGGCAGCGGCCCGTGGCTCATGTCCACCATAATGCCGCGGTAAGGCAGGGATGGCCAATCGCGGATTTCGGCTTCCGGAAATGCGGCTTCGGTACCCGATCCCGCGACCAGTTGAAGCAGAGTCTGAACACCATAGAACAGGCCAGCCGACGAGTTGGCGCGAATTTCCGCGCCCTCGGAGGTGACGTTGACCGCGTAAGCCTCGCGCGAGTCCGGCCCCGCCTGCTCGTTGGGCTGTGGAAGGTCGGCGCCAGAGCCTGCGCGCCTAAGCACGACCATGCGCTGGCGCGCCTCACCCTCCGATACCTGAACGGTGACCTTGGCGCGAGACAGGAGGCCGGACGCCAGTTCGTCTGCCGCGAACCGATCCTGCGGGGTAGGGCTGAAGGCAAACCCTATCTCCAAGCCTGCAATCGGAAGCCGGCCCGATCCATAATGAATTTGTTGAGGTATGGGAAGCAAAGGATTGTGCCCGTCGGCGCCAAGAGGCGGTGGGCTGAGAAGCATGCACAGCAGAAGCATCAGTGATCGCATGGATAGATAGTCTTCTCCTCAGGCAATCCAAGATCCGTTCGATAGTTCCTGGAACTTCTCGCCTCGACTGTGGGTAGAGCCGCGAGGCGCTCGAATTCTCATCACTCAGGATTCCTACACCCAGCGCACAGAACGCTCGACCGCAAACTGAACCAGCTCGTCATAAAGGAGCATTTGGAAATCCAGGATTTGCTCGTGTGTGACTTCAGGCGCCGAGTCGTAGCGCGCCCCCGCAGTGCACTCGTGGATAAAGGCCACTCCCCCGCAAGTGTGGTGAAGCGCGCTCGCTAGATTGAACGCAGGAGGAGGGAAAGCTACGCCATCCTCTTGGACTTCGGGACCGGCTTGGCGGGCGGGCAGGCCGGCAGCCCGATAGCGCGCGTAGAGGTGATTGGCAAAAGTGCGAGTGGTCTCTTTAACCGTCCGCGGGACGTACGCCGTAGGCTCGACGGAAGAATGGCTCTCGTGGGAGTGGAGTATGGCGATGAAATCGGGGGCTTCCTCTCGAGTCAGGCGCAGGAAAGCGCGGGTCTCCGCAGCCATCGGGTCGAACCACTCGTCGTGCATCAAGTTGACCCCATCATCGTTGA
>QHZE01000737.1 GCA_003225335.1 Acidobacteriota bacterium | reverse complement strand
CCCCGCCGTGGCTCGGCTCCTGGTGGATCCAGAGCCCAAGGTCCGTGAGACGGCCTTTCGGTTTTACAAGACCTTTCCCCTGCCGCTCGAAGGAGAGGACCGGCGGGTCACGGTGGCATTGCTGTCGGATCTGCTGCGTTCCAGCTACCGGACCGCGAGGCTTGCAGCCCTGGACCTGGTGGCATCTTCCCGGGGGAAACTCGCTCAGGAAATCAGCCTGGCCGAAACGGTGAAGGCCCTGGCCGTCCAGGAGGAGGCCGAGTTGAGCTCCGCGGCGTTGCGCGCCGCGATGACCTTCCCGTCGCTCATGCAAGACAGCGAGACGCTTTCCGTCCCCCTCCGGACCCTGCAGAACGCCGTGCAGAAAGCTTCATCGGCGCAAGTCCCTGAAAATCTGCTGGCGATCTCGCTGGAAATCGCGTTCACCCAGACAGCCCTTTCCAAAAACCCGCAAGTGGCGGATTTGCTGGACCAGTTCATTGCGCGGCGCGACACATCTCGGTGGACACTTCTGCTCGAGCTCGCGGAAAGGAACCGTGCGGTCCTGGGCAGCCTGCAGATGCTCAGCCTCGTCAGCGACGCGGTGGTCTCGCCGGACGAATCCCTGGCGCGCCGGGCGCGAGACCTCGTGCGCAAAAACCCCTCGCTGGCCCGCAATCCCGGCATTGCCGCGGCCCTGGCAGAATCCGTGGAAGGCGAGGCCGCACTCTCCAGGCCTTCAGACAAAGCAACGTATGCGATACCAGGCCCCAAAGGAAACGCCTCCCCGGCCACGGTCCCGCTGGACTACGGTTTCTTTGTCCAAAGGGTCATGCCGGTGTTGGGAGCGAAGGGGCCAGACGGCGCGGCCTGCGTCTATTGCCATGCGACGCACACCATTTTTCGATTGAACCCGCCGCCCAAACAAGGGGATTACAGCGAAGCGCAACTGCGCGAAAACTACCGCTCCGCATTGAAGGTCGTCGATCCGGACAATCCTGAGAACAGCCTGATACTGCGAAAGCCGCTCAGCACCGCGGAGGTGGAAGGAACCCTGGGCACCGGCACGCTGGCGCATGGCGGCGGCCAGCGCTGGAACGGCGCCGATCATCCAGCTTACAAGACCATTCTCGATTGGATCCGCGGCGCTAAACTGACTTCCAACCGCGAGCCGTGAGGTCGCGAGAAAAAATGTAGCGCCGGTTTCCAGCCGGCAAAGTCCTGTTGACGCCAAAGGAGTTGTCGAGGCTCAGATGCCGGCGAGACGCCGGCGCTACGATTTTTCCTCAAGTTCTGAGATTCGGGAGCGAGTATGTCTCAACTGGCCGGGAAAACCGGAATCATTTTCGGAGTTGCCAACAAGCGGTCCATCGCCTGGGCGATCGCACAGGCCTGGGCCAGAGCCGGCGCGACACTGGCTTTCACCTATCAGGGGGAGCGCCTCAAGGAGAATGTGGAGGAGCTGGCCGGCACGTTCGGCGCCGACACCCTGCTGCTCCCGTGCGACGTCACGAGCGACGAACAGATCGACCGCGTCTTTGCAGAGGCCGGCCGCAAATTCGGCAAGCTCCACCTGCTCCTGCATTCCGTGGCCTTTGCTCCCCCAGAGGCCCTGAAAGGAGGGTTCCTCAACACCAGCCGCGAAGCCTTTCGCGTCGCTCACGATGTGAGCGCGTATTCGCTCGTGGCGCTGGCGCGGGGCGCCGCGCCCCTCATGGGCGAGGGAGGAAGCATCATTTCGATGACCTATCACGGCTCGGTAAAGGTGATTCCTGGCTACAACGTCATGGGGGTGGCGAAAGCATCCCTGGAAGCCTGCACGCGGTACCTGGCCTACGAGCTCGGCCCCAGGAAGATTCGCGTCAACTGCATCAGCGCCGGACCCATGAACACCCTCGCCGGCCGCGGGATTTCAGGTTTCACCGAGATGCTGAAACACTACGAGGCCCACGCACCGCTCAGGCGCAACGTCCTGCCCGAGGAGTTGGGCGCCACCGGAGCCTTTCTCGCCAGCGACGGCGCGGCAGCCATTACGGGCCAGGTTCTGTACGTCGACTGCGGATACGAAATCATGGGAATG
>QHZE01000285.1 GCA_003225335.1 Acidobacteriota bacterium | reverse complement strand
CGGCACATCCAGGCGTACCGGATGCGAACGGTGTGCGCAAATTCCACCCCGATAGCATCAATGGGCGTAAAATGGCGGTTGCCGACGCGGGTGGACGCCGGAGCGGGCGTAGAAAGTTGACATAAGACCTAACGCACTGTGAGCCCCTTTTGCCTCTGTGAATCTCTGCGTCCTGCGTGTTCTCCGTGGTGAAGCTGGGTGCAAATGTCTCGACTGCCCGTTTTGATTGGAGGGAATGACAAAAAGGGTAAATGAGAAATGACGAATACCGATGACATGATAATGGGAGTGGGCCTGTTGGGGCGGTGTAACTGAGGGATTACAAGTGTATGCATATAATCCAACTCAGATGCGACTCATGACATAGCAGGGAGTTGGATGCTTCTCACAATCACGAATACTAACTGGCCGGCAACAGACCTGGGGTACTTGCTTCATAAGAATCCTGCTCGCGTGCAATCCTTCGCTCTCTCCTTTGGACAGGCGCACGTCTTCTATCCGGAAGCGAGTGGTGAGCGCTGTACGGCTGCCTTGCTCCTGGATGTCGACCCGGTGGGGTTGGTCCGCAATCGCCGCGGGCCCGCGGGAGGAGGCGGCACGCTGGAACAGTACGTCAATGACCGCCCCTACGTGGCCTCATCATTCCTCAGCGTGGCCATCGCGCAGGTCTTCAGCAGCGCGCTCGCGGGACGAAGCGAGGACCGCCCTGAACTGGCAGAAACCGCGCTCTCCTTGGAAGCCAACCTTTCCGTCCTGCCTTGCCGCGGGGGCCAAGGGTTCTTGCGGAGATTGTTCGAGCCGCTCGGGTATGAAGTTGTGGCAAAGGGTTGTCCGCTCGATGAGAAATTTCCCGAGTGGGGCGAGAGCGTTTACTTCACGGTCGAACTGCGCGGTCGAGTCCGCTTGCGCGAACTGCTCACGCATCTCTATGTGCTCGTCCCCGTGCTGGACAACGAGAAGCATTACTGGGTGGGTGACGAAGAGGTAGAAAAGCTCCTGCGTCACGGCGCGGGCTGGCTTGCAGATCATCCTGAGAAGGAAGCGATCGCCTATCGTTATCTGAAGTATCGGCGCAGTCTGGCCCGCGAAGCTTTGGCCCGCATCGTGACTGAAGAGAGTCCCGATCCGGACGTCGCGCAAGAAATTCACGATAATGAAGAGGAGGCTGTCGAGAGGCCGTTGAGTCTGAACGAGCAGCGCGTGCGCGCCGTCTTAGCCGCTCTGCAAAGCAGCGGTGCGAAGCGCGTGATTGACCTTGGTTGCGGAGAGGGCAAGTTGTTGCAGGCGCTTTTGGGATGCAGGAACCTTGATGAAATCGTCGGGATGGATGTTTCTCATCGCTCGCTCGAGATTGCCGGCGAGCGGCTGCATCTTGATCGCCTGCCAACGCGCCAGCGTGAACGCATCAGGCTCATCCAAGGATCTTTGACCTACCGCGACAAACGTCTGGCGGGCTTTGACGCGGCGACCGTCATAGAGGTCATCGAGCATCTCGAGCCGGTGCGGCTGGCGGCTTTTGAGCGCGTGCTCTTCGAGTTTGCTCGACCGGCGACAGTGATTCTGACGACACCGAACGTGGAATATAACGTGAAGTTCGAAAACCTGCCCGCCCAGAGATTCCGGCACAAAGACCATCGCTTCGAGTGGGCGCGCCGGGAGTTTGAAGCCTGGGCGGGAAGCGTTGGAGAGCGTTTTGGTTATGCAGTCCGTTTCCTGAATGTCGGGCCAGAAGATCCATCGGTTGGCGCGCCGACACAGATGGGAGTCTTCACGCTTGTGTGAGGAGAACCTTTTTAATCCCGCTTCATCGGTCCCGTGGGAACCTGTCTCTCGTCGTCTTGATCGGACCGTCGGGCTCCGGGAAATCCTCCTTCGCCCGCAAGCACTTCAAACCGACGGAAGTGCTCTCGTCGGACTTCTGTCGCGGGCTCGTGTCCGACGACGAGAACAGCCAGGCTGCAACGAAAGATGCTTTTGAAGTCTTGCACTTCATCGCAGCCAAACGATTGGCGGCGGGAAAACTGACGGTGATCGATGCGACCAACGTGCAGTCAGAAGCGCGCAAGCCTCTCGTCGCACGGGCTCGTGAATATCATGTTCTGCCGGTCGCCATAATTCTGAATCTGCCCGAGAAACTCTGCCAGGAGAGAAATCGCCTGCGCTCTGACCGGGACTTCGGGCCGCACGTCATCCGCCAGCAGAGCCAGCAACTGCGGCGTTCACAGCGCGACCTGAAGCGTGAGGGCTTCCGCTACATCTACGAGTTTTCGTCGCCCGAAGAGATTGAAGCTGCGGTCATCGAGCGGCAGCGGCTCTGGAATAACCTCAAGCACGAACACGGGCCGTTCGACATCATCGGCGATGTGCACGGGTGTTTTGACGAACTGCGAGCGTTGCTCGAACGGCTCGGGTATGAAATCGAACAGAGCGCGGACGGCTCCGCCCCTTACGGCTATCGAGCCCGGCACACGGAAGGGCGCAAGGCCGTTTTCCTGGGCGATCTGGTCGATCGCGGGTTGAAGATTCCGGACGTGCTTCGGCTCGTCATGGGCATGGTCGAAACAGGAGCTGCGCTCTGCGTGCCCGGCAATCACGATATGAAGCTGATGCGCAAGCTGCGCGGCAAAGACGTGCGCATCACGCATGGACTGGCCGAATCGCTCACGCAACTGGAAAACGAACCGCCGGAGCTCACGGCGCGGGTTGCGGATTTTATAGACGGTCTGGTCAGTCATTACGTGCTGGACGACGGACGGCTGGTCGTCGCCCACGCCGGGCTGAAAGAGGAGTTGCAAGGGCGAGCCGCGGGCAAGGTGCGCGACTTCGCGTTGTATGGAGAGACGACCGGCGAGACGGATGAGTTCGGATTGCCTGTGCGCTACAACTGGGCGGCGGAGTACCGGGGCCAAGCAATGGTCGTCTATGGCCACACACCGGTGCCCGAACCGGAATGGCTCAACCGGACCGTGTGCATTGACACCGGCTGCGTGTTCGGCGGCAAGCTGACTGCTCTGCGCTATCCAGAAAAAGAGTTTGTCTCGGTGCCCGCGGCGCGAACTTACTACGATCCCGTCAAACCTTTTCTCCCCGAGGAAGAGAGAGCCCCGGCGCTCACGGCGCAGCAGCGGCATGACGACATGCTTGATATTGAAGATGTTTTGGGCAAGCGCGCCATCTCGACCCAGCTCTGTCGTTCCGTCACGATCCGGGAAGAGAACGCCGCCGCCGCGCTGGAAGTGATGAGCCGCTTTGCCGCCAATCCGAAATGGCTGATTTACTTGCCGCCGACCATGTCTCCGACGGAAACGAGCCGGGAGCCGGGTCTTCTGGAGCATCCTGCGGAAGCCTTCTCCTACTACCGGCATCAAGGCATTGCCAGAGTGATCTGCGAAGAGAAGCATATGGGTTCGCGGGCTGTTCTGGTTGTGTGTCGCGATGAAGAGGCGGCGCGAAAACGCTTCGGCGTGGTGAATGAGGGCGCCGGCATCTGCTACACGCGGACGGGAAGACGCTTCTTTGAAGAGCCGGCCCCCGAATCCGATCTCCTGACCGCCCGGGTGAGCGCCGCGATGGACCGGGCAGGACTGTGGGAAGAGTTGTGCACCGACTGGGCCTGTCTCGATTGTGAACTGATGCCGTGGTCGGCCAAGGCGCAGGAACTGCTGCGCCAGCAGTACGCGGCGGTGGGAGCGTCGGCTCGCGCTGCTTTGAGCGCCGCCGCCGCGGCGCTCGAGCAGGCAGCCCGGCAGGGGGGCGATGCCGGCCCGTTGCTGGAGCGTTACCGCGAGCGCGCGGAGATGGCGGTGAAATACGTTGGGGCGTACCGGCGTTACTGCTGGCCCGTTCATTCGCTTGCCGCTCTCAAACTCGCTCCCTTTCATCTTTTGGCAACTGAAAGGGCGGTGCATGCGAACAAGGATCATCTCTGGCACATGCAGACGCTCAACAGGCTCTGTGAGGCAGATACGCAACTGCTCCTCGCAACGTCCTGCCTGCTCGTGGACGTTACCGATCCGGCGAGCGAGGAAGCCGGTATCCGCTGGTGGACAGACCTGACGGCTCGCGGCGGCGAAGGCATGGTGGTCAAGCCTCTCGATTTCATCGCCCGAGGACGTCGCGGGCTTGCGCAGCCTGCCGTGAAGTGCCGCGGCAGAGAGTACTTGCGGATCATTTATGGACCAGAGTACACAGTGCAGGACAATCTGGAGCGGCTGCGCGCGCGGGGCCTCGCGGCCAAACGTTCGCTCGCGCTGCGCGAGTTCGCGCTCGGAATCGAGGCGCTCGAGCGTTTCGTGCGGCGCGAACCGCTGCGGCGCGTGCATGAGTGCGTCTTCGGCGTGCTCGCGCTCGAGAGCGAACCTGTTGACCCTCGCCTGTAAATTTAAAACCCTTACCGCGAAGACGCACCGGACTATAAGAATTGCACCCATTCGATGTGGCAATTGTCGGAGCAGGGATCGTGGGGCTGGCGACGGCCTTGACCCTCTCAGAGCGCTTTGCGCGGCTGTCGATCGTGGTGATTGACAAGGAAGCGCGCGTTGCCAGTCACCAGACCGGACACAACAGCGGCGTCGTCCATGCCGGGATCTATTACAAGCCCGGCTCCTACAAGGCGCGTCTGTGCGTGGACGGGGTCCGGAAGATGGAGGCGTTCTGCGAACGCAACGGCGTGCCGTTCGACCGCTGCGGCAAGGTCATCGTCGCAACCGGCGCCTCGCAGATTTCCCGGCTCGAGGCGCTGTTTGAGAGAGGCGCCGCCAATGGAGTCCCTGGCCTGGAAATGATCGGGCCGGAACGCCTCCGGGAGATCGAGCCGCACGCGCGCGCCGTGCGCGCCATTCATTCGCCCCGCACCGCAATCGTCGACTTTTCGCAGGTTGCGCAAGCAATGGCGCGCGTGTTTTCCTTCAACGGTGGACAGATTCGAACCGGAGAGCGCGTCGAGAGCGTCGTCCGGCGTGACGGTCTGCTGCGCATGGAGACTTCGGGCGGAACCGTCAGCGCGAGGACCCTCATCAACTGCAGCGGTCTCCACACGGACCGCGTCGCGCGGATGATGGGTGTCCGAAACGACATCCGGATCATTCCTTTTCGCGGGGAGTATTTCAATCTGCGGCCGCAGCGCGGGCTGGTGCGCGGCCTTATCTATCCGGTGCCCGATCCGGCGTTCCCCTTCCTGGGCGTCCACTTCACGAAACGCATCGACGGCTCCTACGAAGCGGGACCGAACGCCGTACTGGCGTTGGCGCGCGAGGGTTACCGCAAAACGGACATCCATCCCGGTGAGCTCCTGCGCATGCTCGCATTCTCCGGCTTCTGGCGCATGGCCGCGCGCCACTGGCGCACGGGTTTGTATGAATACTACCGCTCCTTCAGCCGCCGCGTCTTCCTGCGCGATCTCCAGAAGCTGGTGCCGGACCTGCGAGCCGAGGATCTTTTCCGCGGGGGATCGGGAGTCCGGGCTCAGGCGGTCAATCGCGACGGGCTTCTCGTCGAGGACTTCGCCGTCGAATAGGTGCCCAATGCCATTCACCTGTTGAACGCTCACTCTCCCGCCGCCACCGCGTCTCTCGCCATCGCCGAACACCTCGTGCAAATCGCCGCCCGCAACTTCGGGCTTCTTTGAGTCTTCGCGCTGAGCGGCGTGCCACTGCGGGTAACTCGCTCAAAAAATCAGCCAAGCTTTCAGCTCAAAAGAATACAATTCCGGAAATTCTTGCTTCTTCAGCAAAATCATTCGTGACCCCTTCGCGCTCTTCGCGTCTTTGCGGTCAATTCCTGCTCACTTTTACCGCGAAGGCGCTAAAGGGCGCGAAGGAAACGCGAAGATTGCAAGGCCATGGCGTCAATGCTAGCTTTGAAGGCCGGTGAAAGTGAAACGAAGCAGAGCAACGCTGGAGAAAAGAATGAAAAGCAAATGGCTATTCTGGGCGGCAATGGCGGCGCTGGCCGGTGTGATTGCATGCAGTCAGGCTAGCCAGGAGGCGCAGAAACGCCCGGCTTCTCCCTGCGGAGACGCCAACGTTCTCACGGAGAAGGAAAAAGCCGCGGGCTGGGAACTGCTATTCGACGGAAAGAGCTTGAGCGGATGGCATGGCTACAACGGGCAGAGCACGCAGTCATGGGCAGTCGAAGGCTGCGCGATCAAGTCGGTTGGAACCGAAGGCAACTACGGAAGCGATTTACGGGCCGACCTTGTCACCGGGAAGCAGTATGAGAACTTCGAGCTCAGCATTGACTGGAAGGCTTCGAAGGGCGGCAACAGCGGCTTGATGTACGGGGTCGTGGAAGACCCCAAGTACAAGGCGGCCTGGATGACCGGTCCCGAATACCAGTTCATCGACGACGTGGGTTTCCCCGAAAAGTTGGAGGAATGGCAGAAGGCCGGAGCCAACTACGCCATGCACTTGCCCAACGACCAGAAAAAGCTGAAACCCGTGGGCGAGTGGAACAATACCAGTATCGTGGTGAACGGCGCCCATGTCGAACACTGGTTGAACGGCAAAAAAATCCTCGAGTTCGAACGCTGGAACGACGATTGGAACAAACTCCGCAACTCGGGCAAGTGGAAGGAGGCGCCTGACTACGGGTTGGCCAAGACCGGGCATATCGTTCTTCAGGATCACGGCAGCGTCTTCTGGTTCCGGAGCGTCAAGATTCGGGAGATCCGGCCCGCGCCATGATTACGGATTTCGGATTTCGTATTGCGGATTTGCCAGCAGGAAGGAAATCTTGCGGTCACAATCTGAAATCCACAATCCACAATCCGCAATCCGCAATCGGGAGGGTGGGATCACTAAAGCAGTTCCGGGTACCAAACCACGAATCTTTACCACAAAGACACGAAGATCCAGCACGTTCTTAGCCTGTGCGGATCTTCGTGTCTTCGTGTCTTTGTGGTGAGATTTTCTGGTTGCTGTGCTGCGCCGTGTCAATCCGCTGAATCCGTGTCCCATAGCACGTTCTTCAAAAAAATACGTTGCCGTATTTGTGAAACCGGGTGCTGCGACACTTGGTAGACTTCGAGGAACCTCTTATAATCGTCCCCGATTCCGAATCATCGCCAGATTTCCAATTTGGTGCGAAGGGGGCAGCATGAAACGCCAACGCATGACTCGAGGGCTGATCAGGACCGCTGGAGCGGCCCTCAGCCTTTTTGTAGTCCCACCAGCCATGCCGGCCGCTGAAAATCTCTCGGCCGCGCAGCTCCGATGCGAATACAAAACGAATCCCATCGGACTCGACGTCGTCAAGCCCCGCCTCAGCTGGAAGATCCAGGCCGCGCCGCGCAACGTACGGCAGTCGGCATACCAGATACGCGCATCCGCTTCCAGTCAGGACCTCGAGGCCGGCCGGCGCCTGCTGTGGGACAGCGCCCAGGTCCGCTCCGACGCTTCCGTCCACGTGGTCTACGGCGGGCCGGCATTGCTCACGGGACAACGCGTTTACTGGCAGGTGCGCGTCTGGGACCAGAACGGGAACGCCTCGCCGTGGAGCGATGCGGCATTCTGGGAGATGGGGCTCCTCCAGGCCTCGGACTGGAAGGCCCGGTGGATCCAGCCCGATCTGACCGAAGACACGTCGCGATCGGAACCGGCCCCTCTGCTGCGCAGGGATCTCACACTTCGCCGAAGCGTCAAACAGGCTCGGGCCTACGTGACAGCCTTCGGCCTTTACGAAGTCGAGATCAACGGCCGTCGTGTTGGCGAGCAGCTATTCACCCCCGGCTGGACGGCCTACGACTCCCGCCTCCAGTACCAGACATACGATGTCACGGACCTGTTGCGGCAGGGCGCCAACGCCATCGGCGTCACGCTGGGCGACGGTTGGTATCGCGGTTTCCTGGGATTCGCAGGCCAGCGCAACGTGTACGGCGAACGGCTCGCCCTCCTGCTGCAGATCGCCATGACCTACGACGACGGCACAACCGAGACAATCGGCAGCGACGCGGCCTGGAAGTCTTCCACGGGACCCATTCGCAGATCCGACATCTACAACGGAGAGACCTACGACGCTCGATTGGAGAAGCCCGGCTGGAGCCAGCCCGGCTATGACGATACCGGTTGGGGCGGAGTCCGCCTCATTGAAGCGCCTAAATCCCGGCTCGTGGCTCCTGCAGGGCCACCGGTGCGCCGCATCCAGGAAATCACCCCGGCCCGGATTCTCAAGACAACGGCCGGCGGCACCGTCGCCGATATGGGACAGAACATGGTGGGATGGGTGCGCCTCAAGGTAAAGGGTCCGGCCGGAACGAAGGTGAGCCTCCGGCATGCGGAGGTGCTGGACAAGGACGGCAACTTCTACACCGAGAATCTTCGCGACGCGAAGCAGGCCGACGAGTACATACTCCGCGGAAGCGGTGTGGAAGTCTTCGAGCCCCATTTCACATTCCACGGCTTTCGCTTCGTCGCCGTGGAAGGATTTCCCGGCGATCTCAGTCCCGAAAACCTCACGGGCATCGTGATCCATTCGGAAGTGTCACCGGCCGGCTCCTTCGAGTGCTCCGATCCGATACTCAACCAGCTGCAGCACAACATCCAGTGGGGTCTGAAAGGCAACTTCGTCGACGTGCCCACCGACTGCCCGCAGCGCGACGAGCGCCTCGGGTGGACGGGCGACGCGCAGGTCTTCTCCCGCACGGCCTGTTTCAATGCCGATGTGGCGGGGTTCTACACGAAGTGGCTTAAGGACCTGAGCGCGGATCAGAAAGCCAGCGGCGCCGTGCCGCATGTGATACCCAATGTCCTGGACCGTCACAAGCCCGAAGCCAACAGCGCCTCGGCGGGATGGGCCGATGCCGCGGTTATTGTGCCCTGGACCGCCTATCTGTCCTATGGCGACACCCGCATCCTGGAAGAGCAGTATGCCAGCATGAAAGCCTGGGTGGACTACATGGCAAGGCGGGCCGGGGACACGTTCTTCTGGAACACCGATTTCACCTTCGGGGACTGGCTCGCCTTCGCCACGACGAGGTCCGACTACCCGGGCGCCACGACCGACAAGGACCTGATTACCCAGGCCTACTTCGCGCGCTCGACCGATCTGGTGCGGCGGACGGCGACTCTCCTCGGAAAGACCGATGACGCACAGAAACTCACGGATCTCCTGGCGCGAATCAAGAAGGTCTTCGCCGACGAGTTCCTCTCCCCCAACGGACGGCTTGCCTCCAATACGCAGACAGCTTACGCGCTCGCGCTTGCGTTCGACCTGCTGCCGGAGCCGTCACGCGCCCCTGCCGCCAAACGGCTTGCCGACGATGTCCGCCGGTTCAAGCACATTACCACCGGGTTTCTCGGCGCCTCGCTCGTGTGCGAGGTCTTGAGCAATTACGGATATCTCGACGACGCCTACCTGCTGTTGAACCGCAAGGAGTACCCGTCCTGGCTCTATCCCATCACCAAAGGCGCGACCACAATCTGGGAACGTTGGGACGGGATCAAGCCCAACGACACGTTCCAGGACAGGGGGATGAATTCTTTCAACCACTACGCCTACGGCGCCATCGGGGAATGGTTGTATCGCGTGGTCGCGGGACTGGACCTGGACTCGGACAAGCCGGGTTACAAGCACGTCCTGGTTCGGCCGCGGCCCGGCGGCGGGCTCACGTGGGCCAGGGCAAGCCATCAGTCCATGTACGGGCCGGTATCGAGCGCCTGGGAGATAAAAGACGGCCGCTTCCGGCTCGACGTCGAGATTCCGCCCAACACGACGGCTACCGTGCGCCTGCCCAACGCGAAGATCGTGGATGTGACGGAAGGCGGAGGTCCCGCGGATAAGGCCGAGGGGGTCGGTCGCGTGGTCCAGGACGGCCAGTCCGTGCAACTGGAAACCGTCAGCGGCCGCTATTCCTTCAGCTATCCCTGGCCGCAGTGATTGCCACAGATTCCCGTCCCTGGGATCGCACGCTTCCAGCGTGCTCCGCGTGTCTGACGCCCGGCACGAAGGACGCGTACGCTCCCAGGAGAGAACGCAGGCGAAAATTCTTTCCGGCTGGCGAAGGATTTTTGCGTTAGGTCCTCTTGGTGCGAACAAAGTTCACAAAATGGTCAAATTCACATGCATGGCCTCAGAACGGGTGGGCACGGCTTCGGTCGTGCCGAATTCCGCCTCAGCGGGGCGAAAGGAGCTTAGCCGGGGGTCAGCGAAGCGAACCCCCGGATAGAATAGCAATAACGATACGTACCCCCCGCGCCCCTGCCTTGGCGCGTTGGTCACGTAGGCACGGGTTCCAGGGGTTCGCAAAAAGCGCTCACCCCTGGCTAAGTTCCTCCCGCTCCTCGGAGCGGTCGCCACGACTGAAGTGGTAGCCTGACGTGGCCGTATGAGGCTCACTCGCTATAAGTAGTACGGGAGTTCCGTGCCGGCTTTCAGCGCTGACGGCCAGGCGGCGGAACCGCGACGAGTTTGCCAAGAGACCGTGCTCCTCGTGTGAAGGGCCCGCTGTGAAAAAGAGAACGTCCTTCGGTCCCGCGTTGCCGCCGTTTCCGAATGCCAGACCCCACAAACCCTCGATCGCGATCGGCGGGCCTCCGGCGCTGTGCAGCGGGCCGCGATGCTGGAACTCCCCTCGCCCGGTCACCATCGTGGGATCGAAGGCGTGAATGCGTCCGTTCCCGAAATTGCCCACCAGAAGATCGCCGCTGAATTTCCCGAAGTCGTCCGGCGCGAGCGCCAGTCCCCAGGGCGAGTTGAGTTGCCCTTTCGAGGCGACCCGCGTAAGAAGGTTGCCGGCTGTGTCGAACGCATTGACGTAGCCGTGGCCCTCGCCCGGCACATCATCCTCTTTGTCTTCGTCCTGCAGAGCATATGTCACGAAAATGACATCCGTGTTCTCAATTCTGATCGTCTGAA
>QHZE01000733.1:2543-3020 GCA_003225335.1 Acidobacteriota bacterium | reverse complement strand
ACGACGGCACCCTGACCGTGACGAAGGCGTCTCTGACCGTCACGGCCGGCGATGCTGCGCGCGAGTACGGCGCCGCGAACCCGTCCTTCACCGGCACCGTCACCGGCGTGGAGAACGGTGACAACATCACCGCCACCTACTCCAGCGCAGCCGCGGCTTCGAGCCCCGTGGGCGCCTATCCGATCGCCCTGGCGCTTGTCGATCCAGACAGCAAGCTCGGAAACTACTCCGTCACGATCAACAACGGCACGCTGACCATTAACAAGGCCACGCCGGTCATCACCTGGTCGAATCCTGCCGGCATCACCTACGGAACGGCTCTTAACGGCGGACAGTTGAACCCGACCGCCAACGTTGGCGGGACGTTCACCTACACGCCGGCCTCCGGGACGGTGCTCGGCGCGGGCAACAACCAGAACCTGCGCGCGGACTTCGTGCCCAGCGACTCGGCCAACTACAGCAATGCATCGAAGGACG
>QHZE01000733.1:0-2442 GCA_003225335.1 Acidobacteriota bacterium | reverse complement strand
GCGACGACGGCCACCGCGAGCTGCGCGGTTGGCAGCTATCCGATCGCTGCGACGCAGGGGACGCTGGCCGCGGCCAACTACGGCTTCAGCTTCGTCAACGGTACGCTTGCCGTCACGAAGGCCGGCACGACGACCTCGGTGATCTCCTCGCTGAATCCGTCGAATCTCGGCCAGCCGGTGACATTCACAGCGACAGTTTCGAACAGCGGAGCGACCCTGACCGGGACAGTCCAGTTCAAGATCGACGGCGCGAACTTCGGCTTGACCATCCCCCTGGCGGAGCTTTTCCAATAGGACGGGCAGCCTAAAGGCAAACCTGAACTCCAAACGGCCCGCATGGAGTTCAGGCTTTAGCCTGCACACAACGTCTGGGCAGCCTAAAGGCTGAACTCCGAACCTGAACTCCAAACCTGAACTCCAAACCTGAACTCCTTACAACCCGTTAATAGCACCTTGGAGCCATCCGCGCCCTACCGCCGGGCCATTGCGCCGGGAATTCTTAGAGCCTCATAATCTAACTCAATCGAGCGCTCGAGGGGCCTCCTTCCCTGCCCGTTAAATTGAACCTCGAGGAATCCCGATCTTCATCGGATCGGGGCGCTCGTTCGCGTGAACCAACACGGGAACCCTGGCTCGACCGGTAACTCCCGGACAGGCTTCCGAAGAGATGACCAACGGCGCGGGAGCGCACGAAGCATGAGAATTCAGGAAGCAACGGATACGGCGCGGCCGGATGCGCAATCAACCCAACATCATCTCGACCGCGAGCGTCTGGCCCTGGCGCACCTCATTCAGGTTCGATGCATCGCGCAAAAGCTCTCCTCCCGGCTCCCCGCAAGCATCGAGCTCAACGACCTGGTGGGCGCCGGAGTCCTGGGTCTTCTCGACGCGATCGACAAGTTCGATCCTTCACGCGCGGTGAAATTCAAGACCTACGCGGAGGTCCGCGTCCGGGGCGCCATTCTGGACAGTCTCCGCAAGCTCGACTGGTGTCCCAGATCCCTCCGCAGAAAAAGCAAGAAGCTGGAGCGCGCGCGCGACGAGCTGGAGCAACGGCTGGGACGCAGCCCGGCCGAACACGAGATTTGCGAGCGGATGAACATTCCACTCGAAGAGCTCCACGAGCTCGCGGCGCAGATCTGCACCTTCACTGTCGTCAGCCTTGGAAGTCCGGCCGAACTGGGCAACGGCCGGCAGGACGGGACCCGGCCCGCGGATATTCCGGAAGCTGCCGAGCGCGGCCCGTTCTGGCTTTGCCACACATCGGAAATTCGAGACCGGGTCGACGCGGCGATCGCAAAGCTGCCCCGGAGAGAGAGGCTGGTGGTCTTGCTCTATTACTTTGAGGAAATGAGCATGGAGGAGCTGGGAAGAGTGCTCGGCGTGAGCAGAGGAGCGGTCTCCTTTATTCACAGCAAGGCAATCGGCAGGCTGAGAATCAAGCTTAATGAATTGACAACTTGACCGTTGACAATCGATGATTGAAGGCGCGGTGGGTTTTCTTCGCGTTCTTCGTGCCTTGGCGGTAAAAATTCAAAGCCAGGATTTCACCGCGAAGGCGCGAAGTCGCAAAGAGTCGTCAGTCAAAAGGGCGGGCGCGGGGGTAGATGACGGTGGTGAAAAAAAGGCGCTGCCACTATCGATGAGGTGAGTGATGCCGGAGTTTTCTGTCAAGTCGCGAGCCCAGCGCTTCCCGGTTCGGATGGATATGCGGTATCGCTCCCCTAGCGAGGAGGAGTGGCGCGACGGCACGACAGCGAATATCAGCCGCTCGGGTGTGCTCTTCAAGGCGCAGAACCTTTTGGAGCCGGGCACGCAGGTCGAGATCATCCTCGCGCTGCCGGCGGAAATCGGCGGAGAGCCCGCCGCACGGGTCGCCTGCCAGGGCTGCATCGTCCGTACGCTGCCCCCCGAATCGCCGCAGGCTGCTCCATTCCTTGCCGCCGAGATCCTGGACTACCGCTTCGTCCGCGATAACGTGTAGCTCGTGGTACGAAGCGCGTCAAACCAAAAGAAAAAACTTGCCTGGGAGCCCAGGTATCCTGTGGTTTTGTTTTGCGCAACTTGTGCAAGCGGGCATGGCACGGGGGGCACGGCACGTTCGGTCCATTGACGGGCCAGCGGAATGACGTTACCTTAGCGCGAGTCGCCTGAATTCCCTGCCTCGGGACAAGGGCTTATAAATCCACAACACAGTTCTTTCAGGAGCCCACGTGAAAATAACGCACAGTTTTCGCGAGCGCGCCGCGCGCTTCAAGATGCAAACGTCCGTCCGGTACCGCGTCGTCGGGGACAAAGCCTGGCGCAAAGGCCAAACGGAAAACATCAGCCGGTCCGGGGTGCTGTTTCGAGTGGAGAGAGCTTTGGAGCCCAGGGCGCCGATCGAAATGAGGTTGACGCTCCCGGTCACACTTGCCGGAGAGGCGGCCGCCAGTATCGTCT
>QHZE01000284.1 GCA_003225335.1 Acidobacteriota bacterium | reverse complement strand
CTGAAGGCTGAACTCCAAACCTGAACTCTGGGCTGACCTCCGAAGCAGGCATGGAGTTCAGGCTTTAGCTTGCTCAAAGTCAGTGCAGCCTGAAGGCTGAACTCCAAACCTGAACTCTGGGCTGGCCTCACTCGTCAGCCACCATGATTCCTCAAAGGCCGTCCGAAATTAGCCGGGAAAAACTCTTCGCAGGAACTTGCCACGAATTACACAGCGCAGCAGACCGCAACCAATAAGCCTTGGCCGTCGCTTCGCGCCCTTAGCGCCTTCGCGGTGAAACTGAGCCGGGATTAACCGCGAAGACGCGAAGAGCGCAAAGGACGATCGGAGCAATCAGGGAGCCCGGCATCAGCCAGGCCGTAGTTTGGGTAACGCTCCGGCGCTCACGGCTGCATTCGTTTCGCGCGAAACTCACCTTCAAGGTTCCAGGTTTGGCCGTCCGGATTGAGAGATTCGCCGATCCAATGAAAAGAATCCGGTGTGATTTCGGTGAATCTCCAGCGTGTTGGAGTGCCATCCGGGCGAGCGCCAACCTGAACGATGTCCTTGCCAATCCGGCGGCCGACCTGTTCTTCACGGTGGCCGCTCACTGGATTGATCCACCGGATGCGCCAAGCCTGAATCGCGGGATCCCAAACGCGCAGCGTCGTCCCATACATGTTATTGGTCTTGCCGATATCATCCGTGCGCTCGGAGCGGCGCGGCATGATCCAGACGTCCTGAATGGCGCGGCCTTCCAGGACCCAGCCGAAATGAACCTCGCCCTTGATCCCGAGAGCGGACACATCAAATGCCTTGTAGTGTAAAACCTCCAGTTCCCAGCTTCCAATTAGCCAGCCATAGACGTCGGCGGACTCGGGAATCTCCCGGGAGCGGCTCGGAGCCGACAGGACTGCGTGAAAGTTTCCTCTTCCTGCTGCTGCGATTGTTGCCATCGTCGAACCTCCTCGGATCATTCATGTGATACGCTTGAACCTTATAACCGCGCGTCGGAGGGGCATTCTTGGCAAAAATTGCGGTCGAATTCGAGCAGGCTCTGGCACGACATGGCGCCACGGCGGGACGCCCCCTTGCTCGTCTGCTGGCGGCCGGTGAAGGATGGACGGTGGAGGATCTGGTCTGCAGGTCCGGGCCGCAGGACCGTCCATTCGAAGAGCGGCATTCGCTGGTTTCGATTGCCATCGTGCTGGCGGGAACGTTTCAGTACCGTGCGGCGAACGGGCGCCGCGGGGCAGGCGAGCTGATGACGCCGGGCTCGGTGCTGCTCGGCAATGCTGGAGAGCATTTTGAATGCGGGCACGAGCACGGCGTGGGGGACCGTTGCCTCTCGTTTCGATACACCACGGATTACTTCGAAAACATCGCAGCCGACTCGGGAGCAGGCCGAGGGGAGCGCGTGTTCCGCATGCTCCGGCTGCCGGTAGTGCGGGCGCTTTCCCCACTGGTTGCGAGGGCACGCGCGGGGCTGCCCGCGAATTCCGGGCGGCTGGACGATTCAAGTTCGGGGATATCGTGGGAAGAATTAGCTATTCAATTGGCCGCGAGTACGCTGCGGCTCGCAAACCGGACTCGGCGGGATGTGCGAGACGCGCAGCCAAGCGCAGTCGCACGAGTGACCCGGGCGGTACGAATGATCGAGGAGAGCCGTGAATCAGAGCTGACAGTGGGGCGCTTGGCGCACGAGGCGCGACTGAGCCCTTATCATTTCCTGCGAATTTTTGTTCAGCTCACATGCGTCACACCGCACCAATATGTCCGTCGGGCCCGGCTGCGCGACGCGGCAATGCGTCTGGCAGCGGAACGAGCGAAAGTGTCGGATATCGCGCTAGATTGCGGATTTGGGGATGTGTCGAATTTCAACCGGGCTTTCCGGAGTGAGTTTGGGCTGAGCCCACGGGAGTTTCGAGCACAAAGGTCGAAATACGTGATTGAAGCTCGAAAGGCGTAGCCGATATTGCCCAATCCCGAATTCAGCCGTGAGCCGCGAACCGCCTCCGTATCCAGTCGCGGTTTACCTGCAACCAAAAGCCTCACCGCAGAGACGCTGAGAACGCGGAGGTCGTCCCTGGGAGCGTCGCGCAAGGCGGGACTCGGCGTTTCTAACTTCCGGCACGCAGGATGCGTGCGCTCCCAGGAGGACGCAGAAGTTCCTTTCCAACTCGCGAAGAACTTTCGGCTCAGTAGTACAGATCAGACCTCAGCCTTCAAGTACGTTTGGTCCAATGCACGAGTGGTCTGAGGTCTGATCCCTGATGTCTGAGGTCTGACTCAGTGCGGGGATTGCATGAACGTCTCGATCGCTTCAATGGTGCGAGGCACCGTTTCAGACAGGCACTTCAACCCGCCTTCGGTCAGCAGAAAGGAGTCCTCGATCCGGATGCCGATATTCCTGTACTTTTCATACGCAGGCCGCACCTTCTCAATGAAGGCGGTGTTCTCCGGCGTCTTGGGAAGATTCTCCAGCGCTCCTTCCCTGACGTAGATCCCGGGTTCGATCACGAAGGCCATTCCGGGAGCCAGAGGTTTTTCTGAGTCGCCTACGTCATGAACGTCCATGCCGATAAAATGCACCGCGCCGTGGGTATACCAGGTTCTGTACTGGTCCCCCGATGCGTCGGTGATGAGCCCGAGCTTTAACAAGCCTTCTTTTATGACGTCCACGGTCTTCGCATGGACGTCTGAAGTTTTCTTTCCGGCGACGGCCACCCTTCTGGCTTCCTGCTGTGCCCGGAACACGATCTGATAGATCTCTTTCTGGATCGGAGTGAACGTGCCGTCAACCGGATATGTGCGGGTAATGTCTCCGGTGAGGTACTGATAACTCGCAGCCGCGTCCACCAGCAAGAGATCCCCGTGTTCCATCTTCCGCGTCGACTTGGTGTAATGCAGAACCGTCGCATTAGGACCGCTCGCGACAATGGAAGGGTATCCCCAGCCCAGCGCGCCTTTGGCCTTGTATACGTACTCGATCGCGGCCTCCACTTCGTATTCGTAAGCGCCCGGCCGGCACGCTCGCATCCCCGCCAGATGAGCCTCGTTCGAGATCTCGACGCTCCGCTCAAGGATCTTTTGCTCGTAGGGTGTCTTTATCTGCCTGAGCTCGGCGAGTGTTTTCGTGGCATCCCGGAGTGTGAAGCCGAAAAATCGTTCCTTCAATCGGTTGGCAAATTCCAGATTCGGGCCGAGCGCTTCCGCAAGTCCGGGCTTGGGCAGAGACACCAGCGCCAGCTGCCCTTCTCCCCGTTCGAGAGCCTTGAAAAAAGCCTCGTACTCCAGCGCCGACGCGTCGCGGGAAAACCGGCGGGGATTGCGCGAAAACATGGCTTCGACGAAAGGCTCAAATTCATTTTGAAGATATACGGTCGCAATTCCGCTCCGGTCCGTCGCTTCGTCCTTGCTCAGGACCTTGCCCTGCCAGTGCTCGCGCACGGGGTCCTTGGGCCGGATGAAGAGGATCTCTTTGTGCGTCAGATTGCCGGGCATCAGAACCAGGATCGTGTCTTCCTGATCGATGCCTGTCAGATAGTACAGATTGCTATCCTGGCGGTACTCATAATCGACATCCAGAGAGTAGACACGAACGGGAGCGCTCCATAGAATCAACATGGTCTGGGGCCCCAGTTGTTGCGTCACTCGCGCCCGCCGCGCTCTCAGATCATCCTGAAAGTCGCCCGCAAGCGCAGGATGATAAGAAAGGACCCCCGCGAGGAGGAAACCTGCTCTCAAGAATCTTGTCACGATTGCACTTTCCCCCGGACCGTCAGGCCTTAGTGTTTGTCAAACTCGGCCGATTCTATTCCTGGTCCGTCGAGATTGCAACCCGGTCATGCTTCGCTTCACACAACAGAGAGCCTTCACGAGCGCCCAACGAGTTGCGGGAAGCCAAACTCGAGAAAAATTCAAGCACTTTATTCACCACGGAGACACGGAGAACCCTGATGCCTCTGTGAAATCTCCGTGCCCTCCGTGTCTCCGTGGTGAAACAGGACTTCCCGCCGCTGCAGGGTGTCGGAATCGCAGTGCTTCACAGCGCCCGAATTAACCGCGAAGAACGCGAAGGGAATTTTGCTTTTGAGCCGCAAACCAATTTTCGCGATCCCCTTCGCGCAGTTAGCGCCTTCGCGGTGAAACTGAGCCGGGTTATTTTTTCAGAGCCTCCTTCAGACCCAGATTTCGGATCAACCTGTGCAGGTAGTTTGGGTGGAGCGCCAACAGTTTGGCGGCTTCGGTATAGTTTCCGCCAGCCCTTTCGAGAGCATTCCTGATGAGCTTTTTCTTGGTTTCACGAACGGCCTCATGAAGGTTCGCGCCGCTCGAGCTCTTAGGAACAGCGGATTCCAGCACAGTCTCGGGCAGGTCCTCCGGAAGTATGATATCCGTGCTGCCCAGCACCACCGCGCGTTCGATGGCGTTCTCGAGCTCCCGAATGTTCCCCGGCCAGTCATACTCGAGCAGGCAAGCGCGCGCTTCCGGCGCTATGCCCGAGACCTGACGTCTGCACTTGCGGCTGTATTTCGCGGCGAAGTAACTCGCGAGCAGCGGGATGTCCTCCCGGCGCTCCCTGAGAGGAGGCAGGGTCACGGAAAGCACGTTGAGCCGGTAATAAAGGTCCTGTCGGAAAGATCCCTGCTTGACTGCATCTTCGAGCGCCTTGTTCGTGGCGGCAATCAAACGAATATCGACTTTCAGGGGCCGTGTCCCGCCGACGCGATCAAACTCGCGCTCTTGCAGCACGCGCAGCAGTTTGGCCTGCAGGGATGGGGCAAGCTCGCCCACCTCATCCAGAAAAACCGTCCCTCCGTCCGCAATCTCCAGCTTACCCTTCTTTTGTGCAATGGCCCCTGTGAACGCGCCTTTTTCGTGTCCGAAGAGCTCGCTCTCCAGCAGGGCTTCACTCAGCGCGGCACAGTTGATGGCGAGAAACGGCTTGTCCGCCCGCGCACTGTTCTTGTGGATCGCGCACGCCGCCATCTCCTTTCCCGTCCCAGTCTCTCCCCGAATAAGAACGGTCGAGCCCGCCGGCGCGACTCGGGCGATAAACTGGTAGACCTCGCGCATTCGCGGGCTTTCGCCGATCATGCTGTGCTCGACATTCAAGTCGGCCTGCAGCCTCCGTCTCTCCTCTTGAAGCCATTCCAGATGCCGGGCGTTCTCGAGAGCCACCGCGGCAATTCCGGCGATGGCAGTCAAAAGCTGCAAATGATCTTCCGAGAACCTGCAGGCCGAAGACCTGGCGTCCAGGTAAATCGTCCCCAGCATCTTGTCCGCAACCCTCAATGGAACGCACAGCACCGACTGGATGCGCAGCGCAGCCAGACTCTCGGCTGCCCTATACTCCTCCGACTGCAGAAGGTCACCGCAGAGGACCGAAACACCGTCTCGAAGAACTTGCTGGACTATGGTACGGCTAACGCGCACTGCGATCTCGCGGCTGGAGCCTCGCTCTCTTCCGTACGAAAGGATCTCGCCTTTGGCTTCAGAAAGGAGGAGAATCGCCCCGCGCTCTGCCGGTATCGCCTCAAAAATCAATTCAAGCAAACGGCTCTCAAGCTCCTGTACGCCCCGGACGGCATTCACGGTGGTGCTGACTTTCAGCAGCGCGTGCAGGTCCCGTGCCATCAGCCCCGCGGTGGAGAGAGAAGCGAGGACTTTCTCCGTTTTCAAGTAGAAGGCATCTTCCCATGACAATTCGACCGTGGACTGGGCGTCTATGCTTCCTTCGTCGAGCAGGACGCTCGTCGGCCCGCCCGCCACCGCATCCTCCTCTTGTGTCAGGTACAGGAAGACCGACGAGCCAAGCCTGATCTGGTCTCCGTGCTCCAGGATCCTTTCCTTGACAGGGACCTCGTTGACGAATGTTCCGTTGTGGCTGTCCAGATCGCGAATCGCGCAACTCCCGGCCTGTGTCGTCAGCTGGCAGTGCCTCCGGGAAACAAGCGGGTCGTCCAGGCGCACGTCACTGGAAGCCTCGCGCCCCATGGACAACTGTTCCCGGCTGAGCGAAACGACCTGCCCGCCTAAAGGCCCCGACATCGCCACAAGTTTCGGCTTCATCATGGTCCTCGCGTGGATGCCCCATTTAACCACAGTCTTACGTGTGCGGCGCACACCCAAAGCACATGAAAATGCGGCCCCCCCGTTGCGGGGAATGGTGAAGCAACGGTGCAGTTAGTGATAACGAGTACCGTATACCACCCAGTCAGTCACGGGCGAGACGCCCGTGCCACGATGGCTTCGTGGCATGGCCGTCCCGGCCATGATACAGAACTTGACCGATTTGTGAACTTTGTGTCCACCAAGTGGACCTGGTTGCGCTACTCGGTACTTTCGGAACAGAAGGCCGGAAGTCGGGCAGCAGGAATCCCTGCCCGATTGCAGTGCGCGACCAACGACGTTCGCAACTCTTTTGCGCGCTTAGGGGCTTCGCGGCGAAACTGAGCCCGAATTGACCAGCAAGACGCGAAGAGCGCAAAGGCGCCATGCGGGCCTCAGTCGAAGACTATCTGAAAAGATAGCTGCCCTATCCGATCCAATAGGGATGCAAAACACTGACTGACCGCAGGCTCTTCCGGAAGGAAGAGGCCTTCCGTAGTCTATCGTTCGCTCCTGTCACGATTTCCAGGGACACCGAGCGCACAAGAGACGGCCCCGGCCGACGTTGGCATGCATGTTGCGATAAGGAGAGTATGAAAAACAACCAAGGGGCTAAAGGAGGTCCAATGAAAAAGCAGGGTTTTCTGGTTCTTTCCAGTGTCAGTCTTTTCGTCGTTCTGGTGGCCGGGTGGCCGCTCTACGCGCAGTCCAGCGTGACTTTGAAGTCGGATATACCATTCGATTTCGTCGTGGCTGACAGGTCGTTTCCGGCTGGTTCCTACACTGTCAGGACTCTCTCACCGGGCATCGCGCTCGTCCAGAGCGCGGACTACAAAACAGCCGGCATTGTCTCAACACTCGGCAAGCAGAATGGCGATGCGGCAACCAAAACAAAACTCGTATTCCGTCGCTACGGGAACACGCATTTCCTCGCCGAAATATGGACAAAGGGGAACGACAACGGCCGCGAGATCCAGAAGTGCAAAGCCGAGCGCGAGATGATCGCGGGCATGAAGTCACACGAGGAAAGAACGTCAGTCGCTGCCCAATTGCGGTAAGCGGCGATTCTCATCGCAAGCACGCGCCACAGCGCAGCCGCATGAGTGAAAAGGCGGCAGCCCGGAGCAGCGGCCGGGCTGCCGCTTTCGTCTCTTCGCGTCTTCGTGGTAAAAGCTGACCACAAAGACGCGAAGACGCGAAGAATCGCGAAGGATATACACTAATTGGAGGGCTTCCGTAGCATTTGCTCGCGTTTTTCCTTGAACTCAGTCCCGGGCTTCCAGACGGGGAACATCTCTTCCTGAGCCACGCGGTAACCTGCCTGAAAGAGCAGCTGCAGATCTTCGACGGCGCCCGAAAGCTCCCAGTCCGGTTTGATCTCGTCGGAGACCTTGTGATAGTCCTTCTCGGTGTACTCGTCGCGTTTCTGCTTTCCGAACTCGGCAGGCTTCCCGATGTACTCGATTCCCGAATCGGTGTAGAGCGCCGGCACTCCCTGCTTGGCAAACTCGAAATGATCGGAACGATAAAAGGATCCTTTCTCGGGTTCCGCATCGGGTTTGACAGTCCGGCCCTGCAGCCGTGCCGCTTCCGTCAAAACATCATCCAGCGTCGAATTCCCCAGCCCTATCACCACGATGTCCCTGGTCCTCCCCCAGGGATTGATGCCATCCATGTTGATGTTGGCAACGGTCTTTCCCAGCGGATAGAGAGGGTTCCCCACGTAGTATTCCGCGCCGAGCAGCCCTTTCTCTTCCGCGGTCAGTGAAAGAAAGAGGATGGATCGCTTCGGCGGTGTCTTGAGTTTCGTGAACGCTTCGGCCAGTTCCAGAAGAGCGGCCGTCCCGGATGCGTTGTCCAGAGCCCCGTTATAGATCTGGTCGCCCTGAAGCTTTTCGTCCTTGCCCAGATGGTCCCAGTGGGCCGTGTAGATGACGTATTCATCCTTGCGCCCTGGATCCGAGCCCTCCAGTCTGGCGAGAACATTCCTGGACTGCACATCCCGCAGCTTGTTCCTGACAACGAAATTCGCGCGGACCCCCAGCGGCACCGGCTTGAAATCTTTGCTCAGCGCGGACTTCTTGAGAGCCTCAAAGTCCTGCCCGGCTAGAGAGAGCAGCTTTTTTGCCGTGTCCAGGCCCACCCAGGACTCCACGGCGATGCGCCCCGCGTTGCCGTCGGGCCGCTTGATGTCGAAATTCTCGCGTCCCCAGCTCCCCGATACGACTTCATAGGGATAGCCCGCGGGGCCTGTCTCATGCACGATGATCGCCGCCGCCGCTCCCTTTTCGGAAGCAATCTCATACTTGTAGGTCCACCTTCCGTAATAGGTCATGGCGTTCCCCCGAAACATCTTTTCGTCGAGCTTCGAGGGGTCGGCCGGATCCGGAACCGGAGGGTCGTTGATGAGCATCAGCAACGTCTTGCCCTTCAGATCAACGCCCTTGTAATCGTCCCAGCCGTACTCCCGCGCCACGACTCCGTACCCGACGAAGACAATCTCGGAGTTTTCGACCCGGATCTCCGGCCGGAAGCGATGAGAGACGGCGACGTATTCATCCGGAAAATGGACATTCAGTCTCTTGCTGCCCGAGGCGAAGAAGGCTTCCGGCTGACCCGTAATGCCCACCAAATCCGAAGAAAGCGCTCGAATGTGCTTCAGCAGGTCCTCCGCCTCGACGCTGTCGAGCGCGGATCTCAGATCTGCGCCAGGCGGCTTTTCGGCCACCTCAGGCGGCTTTCCCGCGCAAGAAGAACCGAGTGCTGAAATCATGGCAACGATCCACACCGTTTTCCTCATCATAGTGTCTCCCGAAAATAGCAGACATCTTTATCATAAACCGTGCGTCATAGGAATTCGGTTGTACCGATTGACTCGCGAGAAGGGTTCACCCCGTGATTGTTCGCCACGGAGATTTGGCAATGACAAATGAAAAATGACAAATGGCAGTTCGTTGTACGGACTTCTGACTTCTACTTGTCATTGGTCATTGGTCATTGGTCATTGGTCATTGGTCATTTGTCATTTGTCATTTGTCATTTGTCATTTTCTTTCGTTCGGGCTACGCCGCTCTGTGTCCTCCGTGGTCTCCGTGGTGAAACAGTGCGCTTGAAAGAATGCATGCGGGTCTGATATATGCGAGTCGTCAATCACCGGAGGCCCAAACATGAGATGCTCAGACCTGCTGCGGGCGCTTTGTATCCTGTCTGTCGTTTTTCTGGCCGGCTCGCCTCTGGCGCAGGAGAACAAGAGCCAGGAGGACAAGAAAGAAGAGAAAAAGGAAGAGGGACTTCCCTTAAAGGCTGAAACAAAAGTCGAGTTCACTACCGATGAAGGAACGTGGATGTCGCTGGATGTCTCGCCCGACGGGCAGACGATCCTCTTCGATCTCCTGGGAGACATCTACACTCTTCCGGTCGCGGGCGGTGAAGCCAGGCGGATCATCGGCGAGTTCTCCTTCGAAAGCCAGCCGCGGTTTTCTCCCGACGGGCAGAAAATCGTTTTTCTCAGCGACCGCAGCGGGGCGGAAAACGTCTGGCTCGCCGGCGTCGACGGCTCGAATCCCAAGCAACTTTCGAAGGGCCGCAACCAGCTGTTCTGCTCCCCTTCATGGACTCGGGACGGCGAGTACGTTCTGGTATCGAAAACAAATGAATCGATTGGAACCTTCTCCTTGTGGCTGTATCACAAGGACGGCGGCTCGGGGGTGCAGATAGGCCCGCCGGACCCCCCGCTGCCGGAGCCGGGATCTCAGGAGCCGGCCCGGCCGCGCCAGAACAAGATGGGGGCTGTGGCTTCGGCGGACGGCCGCTACATCTATTACTCGGCGCGCACCGGTTCGTTCGGGTACAACACGTCCTTTCCCATCTGGCAGGTGGTCCGCTTTGATCGCGAGACCAGCGAGACGTCTGCCATCACAAACGCCCAGGGGAGCGCCATGCGCCCGGTCCTGTCTCCGGACGGCAAAAGCCTGGTCTTTGCGACACGCCATGAGACAAAGACGGGGCTGCGCGTCCGAGACCTCGAGACCGGCGAAGAACGATGGCTCATTTATCCCGTGACACGCGACGACCAGGAATCGCGCGCTACGCGCGATACGATGCCCGGCTATGCCTTCATGCCCGACGGGAAATCGCTGCTCGTGCCCATTGGGGGAAAGATCCACCGTGTCGATTTCCAGACCGGCAAGTCCGCGATCGTACCGTTCACGGCCAAGGTGCAGGCCGAGATCGGTCCTCGCCTTTCCTTTCAAAGCCGCGTCGATGACAGCCCGGTCGTGCGCGCCCGCCTGATTCGATGGCCCGTCCTGGCGCCCGACGGCAAGCGCCTGGCCTTCAGCTCCCTCAACAAACTTTGGATCAAAGACCTTCCAGATGGAACCCCGAAGCGGCTCACAAACTCCACTATCGGAGAGTTCATGCCGGCGTGGTCGCCCGATGGACGTTATCTGGCGTATGTCACGTGGTCCCGCGATGGCGGGCAGATTTTCCGCGTTGCCGCGGACGGGAGCTACGCGCCGGAACAGCTCACGCGCCGGCCGGCATTCTATTCCTATCCGGTCTACTCTCCGGACGGCTCCAAGATCGTTTTTGTTTCCGGCGCGAGCGCGGACCAGCTGTTTGCGGACCTGAGGGATTCGGCATCGCTCTATCCTGAGGATCCGCAAAGGAGCCTGGCAGAGGTTACGGGAATTCCGGGCGGAACCGGTCTCGATCTCAGGTGGATTCCCGCTGCGGGCGGGGACTCGACTTTGATCGGACCCACGCAGGGCGGGAGGTTTCCGCATTTTACGAGCGATCCCGGTCGCGTTTACATGACTGCCGGCTTCAATGGGCTCGTGTCGGTGCGTCTGGACGGGCTCGATCGGAGAACGCACTTCAAGGTCACCGGGGCCGCGCCGGGGCCGTTTCCTCCGCCGGCGGAAGAGATTCGCATGTCACCCGAAGGCCGAAGCGCCTTTGTCAACCTCCAGAACAAGCACTATCTGGTGACGATTCCGAAAGCCGGCAAGGAGACGGTGAATATCAGCATCACTCCGGGCGGAACGGCGGCCGTCCCGGTCAAAAAGCTGTCCGCCGAAGGCGGGGATTACCTGAGCTGGTCTGCGGACGGTAAATGGGTGACCTGGGCGTGGGGAGCTACTTTCTACCGGCAGGAGCCGTCCGCCGACAAACCTGAATCCGTCCAGGTCGCGATCGAGGCTCCGCGCGCCCGGCCCAAGGGGGCGATCGTCCTCAGCGGCGCGCGCATCATCACGATGAAGGGGAGCGAGATCCTCGAGCGGGGCGATGTCGTTATTACCGACAACAGAATCGCGGCGCTCGGACCTAAGGGAAAGGTCGCCATACCGCCGGGGGCAAAGGTTGTGGATGTGACGGGGACGACGATCATGCCCGGCTTTGTCGATGTGCATGCTCACATGTGGCCTCCCCGCGGAGTTCACCAGACGCAAGTGTGGCAGTATCTTGCCAATCTTGCGTATGGCGTCACTACCACACGGGACCCTCAGAGCTCGACCAACGACGTGTTCGCCTACACGGATCTCGTCGAGACGGGCGCCATCCTTGGGCCGCGCGTCTTCTCCACGGGTCCGGGCGTCTTTTCTCAATCCGGCCTGGACGACAAGGAGTCCGCGAAGAACTTTATCAAGCGCTACAAAGAGGCATACCGGACAACGACCCTGAAACAGTATGTGTCCGGGGACCGCGTGGTGCGCCAGTGGGTGATCATGGCGTGCAAAGAGTTCGGCATCATGCCCACGACGGAAGGGGCGCTCGACCTTAAACTCGATCTCACCCAAATGGCCGACGGTTATACAGGCAACGAGCACGCGCTCCCCATCCATCCGATCTACAAGGATGTGGCGGAGTTCGTCGCCAGGACCCGCACCTACTACACGCCTACGATGCTCGTCGCTTACGGCGCCCCGTTCAGCGAAAACTACTACTATGAAACCAGCGACGTGCACGGAAATGAAAAGCTGCGCCGCTACATTCCGCACGCTCTGCTCGACACCATGGTGCGGCGGCGGCGGCAGTGGTTCTTGCCGGAGGAATACGGGCATAGCGCGATCGCTGCGGCCTGCACCGGAATCGTGCGTACCGGCGGCCGTGTTTGCCTCGGCGGTCACGGACAGCTTCAGGGACTGGGGTGCCATTGGGAGCTGTGGAACCTGCAGTCCGGGGGCATGACTCCGCACGAAGCCTTGCGCTGCGCGACCGTCTTTGGAGCTGAAGCGCTCGGGCTGCAACAGGACGTCGGGTCTCTCGAAGCCGGCAAGCTGGCAGATCTCATGGTGCTGGACAAGGATCCCCTGAAGGACATCCACAACACCAACACGATTCGCTATGTGATGAAGAACGGCGAGCTTTTCGACGGGGACACGTTGGATCAAGTCTGGCCGGTCCAGAAAAAGCTCGAGAAGCAGTACTGGTGGGAGAAAGACCCCATTCCTTGATTGCGGATTGCGGATTGCGGATTTCGGATTGCGAAGGGCAAGGTGTCTTCTCGGATGACACATCCTCCGTTACATCGCCCTGCTCCAGCACGTCGAGACCGTGATCAAGCACGGCGTCCGGTACAAGTAAGTCTTCCGCGGATGCTCACGGCGCAGCGCAGCCCCAACGAAAGAAATCTGACCACAAAGGCGAGGTTTGGAGTTCAGCCTTCAGGCTGCACTGAGCCCGGGCAGGCTAAAGCCTGAACTCCGAACAAGAAATCCGCAATCCGCAATCCGAAATCCGCAATCAGATCAGCCCAGGTTGCGGACGCGGTCTTCCACTTCCTTCGCGATCGCTGCCGGATCGGTGTCCGGATCAAATCGCACCGGGTCGCCTATCGTCACTTTGATCGTGCCGGGACGCACGATCTTCTTCCCCGCCCGAGCCGCGTCGAACAGGCCGTCTATTCGAACGGGAACGATCGGGACATTCAGGTTGTTGGCAAGCAGTCCCACACCCGACTGGAAGGGTGAAAGCCGGCCGTCCGGAGTGCGCATCCCCTCGGGAAACACCAGAACGTTGTAGCCCCGGTCCACAGATTCCCCCGCAAAGGCAAAGCTTTCCCGGAAACCGGTCCCCTGCGGAAGGGGGAACACGTTGAACAGAGCGACCACCAGCATGTAGTCGAGCCTGTCGAGCCAGCGCCGGAAAAACGAGAGATCCTCCGGCGGATGCCGCATGGCCTGCAGCCGCTCTCCGATCATCGCGACCGCGAGCCGATGCCGGAACCGGGGCGGCAGCGCCGCGAGCACGAACCCGACGTCCACCATGGTTATGTGGTTGGCGACCACCAGCACGGGGCCGCGCAGGGGACGCAGTTTCTCGCGACCCGCGATTTTAGGCCGCGCCATGAGCATGGTGGCGGGCCAGGTGAGAGCGTAATACGCCGCCAGGCGGCTCCAACGCACGGGATGGGACTGTGCCCATCTCGGATATCGGTAATCGGAGCGGCGAGGCGCCGGCTGCCGCAGCATCTGCTCCAGTTCGGCAACCGTGGTTGCCGTCGTGAATCGGGATTCATTCAGATCCACCTGATACCTGTCTTCGATGGCGCTCAGCAATTGCACCCGATCGATCGAACTGAGCTGGAGGTCGTCACCCAGATTCGCGTTCGGTGAGAGCGACGCGGCTGTTTTTCCGGTGATTTGCTCTATCAGGCCCGCCAACGCGCCGTCCGAGACTTGAGGCGCTCCCCTTCCCTCTACGCTCCCCTGCGCCGCTTGCTGAATGAGGTTAGTCCGAGGCTTCTGTGTCGAAGTTCTCGGAAAGTCCTCTTCCGGCCACACAAACCAGTGGCGCATGCGCTGAAACTCGGCAAGACCCTGATTCGCGCGCTTGATCACGGAATGCGGATCGGCGGACCGGTCTTTGAGAATCAACACGGCGCAGGGTTCGGCGTTGCCGTCGCGTTCGAGCGGGACCACGACGCAGTCCTGCACCTCCGGTTCCCGGCGCAGCGCCGCTTCCAGGTCTTCAGGGTAAAGGTTCATCCCCTCCGGGGTGACGATGACGTTCTTCTTGCGGCCCTTGAAGTAAAGATTCCCCTGCTCGTCCCGCTCTCCGATGTCGCCCGTCTTAAACCATCCTTCCCGGCCAGGTAGTGGCTTCAATTCCCTCCCCTGCCAGTAACTGTCGGCAACGCTTTCACCGCGCACCAGGATTTCACCGTCTTCCGCCAGCATGATCTCGCGACCCGGAAGCGCCCTGCCGATCGACCCCCTCCCCAGCCTGAAGGGATGATTGACGCTGACCATGGAGCTGGTTTCTGTCGACCCGTACCCCTGAATAACCACGAAGCTCAGCCGGGTCCAAAAGGCTTCGGTTTCCGAATCCAGCGCGGCGCCGCCGGAGACAAATGCCCAAAATTTCCAGCCGAAGCGGTTGTGAACGTC
>QHZE01000732.1 GCA_003225335.1 Acidobacteriota bacterium | reverse complement strand
CCGCTTGCTCGTAGGCAACCAAGCGTTTGATCGTGTCATCCAAATCACGATTGCCTTGGAAAAAATTTTCCGCACGCGCCGTCAGCGTAAAGTGAAATGGCAAGGCTCGCGCCGCCGACACCGCTGCCGCGATGCGATCCGTGGCGAGACTCAACTCGTATTGCGGTTTGTCCTTATCGCCGGTGGAATCTTCGATTGAACCGCCGACCAATCCAGCGGCGGCGGCGAGTCGAATTGTTTCCGCCACGGTCGTTGGTTCAACTGCAAAACCATTTTCCAAGTCGGCTGCGACCGGCAGGTTGGTGGCCTGCACGATTTGGCGGCAGTGCGCGAGTGCTTCATCGCGAGTGATTTTTCCGTCACGTCGGCCCAATGTTGCCGCGCACGCAGCGCTGGAGGTGGCGAGGGCGCGATAACCCAGGTTCTCCAACAGACGCGCCGAGCCGCCGTCCCAAGGATTGGGAAACAACAGGACGTCCTTGCTTTGGTGGAGTGCTTGAAAACGATCCGCTTTTTCTTTTTGAGTCATTCTATTGAGGGTGTTGAAAATCAGTTTTGTGTGATGGCAATCACTTCTTGTTCGCCGAGGTGCGCAGCCAGGTCTCGAAACTTATCGCGCCAAGGCGGGGGTTGACGCCAGGCGTGAGACTTTGGTCGTTCACCTCGATACCGAAGTATCGTGCGTGGGCATCCGTCTCCACCTTGCGAGCGTCCCGCGTCGCGCTCAAGTATCGTCGGACGAATTCATCAAGTCGAATCGGTTCTGGACCGGCCACCTCGATCGTGCCCTGGACCGGGGCGGCCACGGCAACATCGGCCAGCACAGCCGCCACGTCGGCAGCAGCAATCGGCTGCATGAGCGCGGGCGGCAAGCGAACGGTCTGCCCATCGGTGCTTGAGTTGGCAATGCCGCCGGCGAATTCAAAGAACTGCGTTGAGCGGAGGATGGTGTATGGAATCGGGGAGGCTTTGATGAGGTTTTCCTGGGCCATCTTCGCGCGGAAAAATCCGCTGGCAAGCAGCCGTTCAGTGCCGACGACTGAAAGCGCGACGTGATGACGGACACCCGCGACAGCTTCGGCCGCGAGGAGATTGCGGGTGGAACTCTCGAAGAATTCCAGCACGGCCTGGTCCTCCCACGAAGGAGAGTTCGTGACATCAACGACGACTTGTGCGCCAGCCAGCGCCGCCGCCAGTCCCTCCCCCGTGACCGAATTGATGCCTTGCGAAGGGGACGCGGCCACGACTTCGTGACCTTGTTGACGGAGGTTGTTGACGAGTTTAGTGCCGATCAGACCCGTGCCGCCGATGACGACGATTTTCATGGTTTTGTTTTTGGTTTCAGAGGTTTGGTTTTTCATAACGAGGTCATCATTGTCTCGTTCTGCCTTTCCGTGTAGCCGCTGAATGCCTATAACAGTCATACGAAATTTGCATGAAAGCCTTTGAAGACCTCACGTTGCTTCGCGCCTTTGTGTGCATTGTGGAGTGCGGTGGCATTTCCGCCGGCGCGCGGCGTTTGAGGATTTCGCAACCTACCTTGAGCCGGCAGTTGCGGACGCTGGAGGAGCTGTGCGGCACGGCGTTGTTGCGGCGGGACACGCATCGCATGAGTGTGACGGAGACGGGGCGGCGGTTGCTCGCCGATGCCAAAGCGATCCTCGCTCACGCGGAGGAAGCGGACCGGCGGTTGCATGAGAATCACACGACGTTGGGCGGTCATCTGCGTTTGTTTGCGACGTTTGATTTAGGGCAATGGATCGTCACGCCGCTCGTCAGTCAATTCCTGCAAAAGAACCCCAAGGTCACTGCGACGCTCGCGCTGAATAATCGTCCGCTGCAAATGATCCAGGAAGGTTGTGATGTGGGAATCCTGCCGGGAAAAATTACTGACGAGAGCGTCATCGCCCGGCCGGCGGGCGCGATCACGCTGCATCTGACGGCTTCGCCCGCCCTCATCAAACGCCGGCCTCCGGTGAAAGCGTTGGCGGATCTCAAATCGTGGCCGTGGGTCTCGCTGGCCGGCTCGCAATTCTGGAGTGCCAAAGAAATTACGCTCTTCGGTCGCGATGGTGGCGAGCAGACGCTGCGCATCGCGCCCGTGTTGATCTCCGAGGGCGTCACGAGCATTCGCGAAGCCGTGCGGGACGGACTGGGCGTCTCTTTATTACCAGATTGGTTGGTCAGGGATGAGCTCGCCTCCGGAGAATTGGTGCAGGTGTTGCCGAAGTGGAAGCCCAAGGACTTGCCGATTCACGTCGTCTATGCCGGGCAACGCGTCCTGCCCACCCGCGTGAGCGCGTTCATTGACTTTGCCGTGCGTCATCTGTCGCTGGTTCGACAAGTGGACAAACGCGAAGGCGGCGATTGAAGGACGCGCGACCAAAAGGTCGGGCGTGAAAACCGCTCCAAGAATTACGCCTCCGCGCAAAGCTCGCTGCCTTTCTCCGTGAACTCGCGGGATTTTTCTTCCATCCTTTTTTGCA
>QHZE01000283.1:8430-21293 GCA_003225335.1 Acidobacteriota bacterium | reverse complement strand
CGCCGGTTTGCTGAGCCAAGCCCCCCCCGGTCGTCCTCGCCGACCCTCCGCTTCCGCCGAAAGCCCCTGCCGCCCCCGCGCCGCCTGTCCCGGCTCCACCCTCCGTTCCCGTTTTACCCGCGGCCCCCTCGCCTCCGAACAGGGCCGTCAAAATCAACATGATGTTGGAGGCGGTCGAGTTTTCAACGGTATAAACAAATGTCTGGACGCTTCTCCCGGTGGTAGCATCGAGTTTGTCCACCCACCGCTTGAACTCAGCCATTGCCCGCTTGGAATTCGCCATGACCAGAATGGCATTCATCCGGTCCAAAGACAGGAAGTAGATCCCGGTCGCGGAGTCTTTTGTGCCGCTCCCGAAGATCTTCCGCAAATCGTCCGCAATATCTGCAGAAGAGTTGTACTTGACACCGACCAGTTCGACCAGTTCCGGATTTATAAACGCATCGTCCAGGAGACGGATGATCTCCATGATCTTCTGAACGTTGTCCGTATAGTCCGTCACGATGAGCATGTTCAGACGCTCGTAGGGCATGATCACGCCGCCCTCGGTCATGAAGAGCTTGAGCGGCTCGATCAAATCCTTCACAGACACGAACTCCGCGCGCAGGACATGAGTGGAGAGCTTGGGCGCCGCAGGCTGTGCGCCGGCCTGGGCAGCGGCGCTCGCGGGCGGCGCGGGCGCGGGAGTCTGGGGCTGCGGAGAATTCAGAGCGGAAGACCCGCCATCCTGAGGCGGTTGCGAAGGCACCGTCCCCTTGCCGGCAGGGGGAGGTCCCTCCGGTTTGACCGGAGATTCCGGC
This sequence comes from Acidobacteriota bacterium, assembly GCA_003225335.1. Taxonomy (GTDB): domain Bacteria; phylum Acidobacteriota; class UBA6911; order UBA6911; family UBA6911; genus Gp18-AA60. The sequence goes on along the minus strand of QHZE01000283.1, from coordinate 20,493 downwards.
GGCCGGTGGTCGATTATCTCCAGGCCTTTTCTAAGTGCCTCGGAAATCGGAACGAGCTGATAGATGTTTCCCTGCTTTACAAGAGCCGAGTTGTTGGTCTTTAAGATAAGGTTGAACAGGGGAAAAACATCGTCCTTGGGCAGCGGGGCCGAGCTGTGTATGTTCACACTCCCTTTGACATTGGGGTCGATGATGATCGGCGTAATCCCCAGGGTGTCCGCAATCTGGTTCACGAAGTCGTACAGTTCCGCATTGTCGAAGTTTAGCTGCACCTGGTCGGAACCAAGCGGCGGATGCTGCGCGGCGGTTGGCGGCGGAGGAACCGGAACAGGAGTAGGAACAGGAGCGGGCTGCGCAGTCTGAGGTGGCGGAGTTTGAGGCGGAGGGACCGGAACAGGAGCAGGCTGCGCGGTCTGAGGTGGAGGAGTTTGAGGTGGAGAAACCGGAACAGCAGCGGGCTGTGCGGTCTGAGGTGGAGGAGTTGGCGCCGCGGTCCCGGGAGCGCCGCCCTGCCGAGATGCGGGCAGGCGTCCGAAAGGAGTAAGCCGTCCCTTTTGCTGCGCTTCTTTTTTCTTGGTCTCCTCCGTGCCGCTCTGGGGCGACGCTGGCAGCGTTCCGAAAGGAGTAACCGTGACCTTTTGCTGTTCCTTCTGCTGCCCTTCCTTCTGCTGCTCTTCCTTTTGCTGTCCTTCCTTTTGCTTCCCCTTCTTTTTTTTGGCCTCCTCCGCTTGCTGCAACTGCTCGCGGAGCAATTTGAGGGTCCTCTTTCGTTGTTCCTCGGTCGAAGGTCCAGACTGAGGCGCGGGTTCTTTAGGGGGATCCTGCAGCATGACCTCTGCGGCGGAGACTCCACGCAACGTCACGGCAAGGACAAAAACAAATGCGGCAGTGTACATCTTATGTAAGCTCATTGCCCAACAGCTCCCTGAAATGGGTGCAATTAGAAGCGGGAGTCAACCACACAAAATGCTATCGCGCATTCGGGCGAAGCCCTTGGAGTGCGCAAGCTTGCTTGCGCCTTGACACGCAAAGCTTTCGTCGCGACGCTCGCTCCGACCCAAGGCGGCAGCAAGCTGCCGCACTCCAAAAGGTGCCTCGAGCGTGCATAACTTTGACTCCCACTTCCAATTACACCCCCCTGAAATAGAATCTCGTGTGATCCCTCAGAAGGTGCGAAGAATTGGGGCGACCCTAATCCGGTCGCCCGTTGGCCAAAACAATGGTGGGGACATTCCGGTCGGCCGCGCAGGGCCGCCCCTACGGCACGTGGGCTTTTTCACAGCTTCTCCCCGAGCAAATATGGGCCACGTGCCTGTTTTCGCGCAGTGGCGAAAAAGCGCGAGAAAAGTGTCGAGCGAAAAAAAAGGTGCTGGTGATTTCCACAACGACTTTCGGAAACGCTTAGTACGTGATTTCATAAATACGGGAGTGATTCCGCCCCAGCGGGGCGAAAGGAAATTAGCCGGGGCTAAGCTGGAAAAATAGGTTGCCGTATTTGTGAAATCATGTACTTAGTTAATTGGGCGGTTTTTCGGGACGGACGATGTCGCCGAAAGGCGTTCGAATAACGCGCCGGCCCTGATCGTCTATTCTCTCGTTGCTTCCCTGCGGGGGCTGAGGTTGTTGAGCAACCCCCTGGGGTTGAGCAGCGTTTCGGGCAGCGGCGGGCTGTGATCCGGTCACGCCCGACGCGGGACCGGACGAGGCAACAGGAGCCACTACGACAGGGGTCCCTATGCCAGGACCTCCTGGCGCCGCGCCCACGGGTTGAGCTACAGCGGTCCTGACCCCTGGCCCGTACGTTCCGCCGCCACCAAGGCTCACCACTCGGGTAGCAACAACCGGAGTCTTCCCGGCCGGAGCACGCTGCTTGTTAACGTCGAACAGAGGAATAATCTCTTTTTGATCGCCGGAAGCCAAAACCATCTGGTTCTCCGTGATGTCCACAACGGTCCATCCTTGATACACATCTCCCACGGTCTTCGTTTGGGATCGACGGGCTCCTCCAGGTCCCTGCCCGGCCGCAGGGACTTTGGACTCGATGATGAAAGCGAGCCGCTTGTTGCCGGAGATCGCTACGCCGACAAGAACCGGCCGGACCGTGAGCTTGGGAGGCGGCGGCGCCGTGGGCGATTCTAATTCTGTCTGCATGGTCCGCGTCTCGGCGAACAGGTTCTGAGCCGGGATGACGCCAAACTCGTCCGGATTGTAGTGGTGGCGCGGCTTAAGCGGGGCAAGCCCACCCTCCAGGCCGACCTGCTTTTTCAGATCCTTGGCTGGCTGGAGTTTGGACAGGTCATTCCCGGCGTTAAACCTGGCCGCGGAAACGTACAGCTGCCAGGCCAGGAGTCCGGCGATCACGAGCAGCACGACGCTTATTGCAATCAGTCTCTTAAGCATAATCCCCCTTCAGGATTGACGATTGACGAATTGAACGGCCGATCCGCGGTACTCGTGATTCCTCATTCCTCAGAGACGCGGAGGTCATCCCTGGGAGCGCACGCATCTTGCGTGCTCTGTTAGTCCCGAAACCGTGGGCACGCTGGAAGCGTGCGCTCCCAGGAAAACCCGGATAAAATTCTTTCCAGGCGGCCAAGAATGTGATTCCTCATTCGTCAATCCTGCTCATTCGTCAATCGTCATTCGTCAATCGTTTTGAGCCGAAGCCGGCTTTTCGCCAGGCTTGGCCTCGGGGGCCAGGATATATCCGGAGACCTTCAGAATCGGACGAATCTCGTACTTCTTCTGCATACGAAAGCCGGTGATGTTCAGCTCGTCCAGAGTAAGAAATCTTTCGTAGTCCTCTACCGCCGCGATGAATTTAACCAACTGGTCAGGCAGGCAATTGGTCTCAATCCGCACGGAGACCTTGATCACGTCGGTCTGTATTTTCTGCTCGGGCTGAATATCCTTCCGCGATATTTCCACTCCGTTCCGGGCGGCGATGTCGGAAAGCACTTTTTGAAGCTCCGCAGCCGCAATGGAAGGATTGTCTCCGGACAAGAAAAGCGCTTCGTCCTGTTTGAGCCGCTGCCTGTACTGCTCGATTCTGGCTTTGTAGCTCTCCTCCTGATCCAGCGTTTCCCTGTACTTGACAAGAAGCTTCTTCTTGTAGTCAATGTCGTTGGCGCCCTCCTGCCGGCTCGGAATCAAGCGATCCCCGAACAAGAGGACAAGCGTCAGGACGAGGGCTCCCGCTCCGATAAACAAGAAGTATTTCTCACGAGTAGATATTTTCACCGGTTACCTCTCGCACTTCGCTTCGTAGGTAAAGCGCTCCTTTCCGGTCTGCGCGTCCTTAAAGGTGGTCCCTCGCTGCTGGACATTCTTGAGCAGGGGCGAACGCTCGAGCTTGGGAATCAGATCCAACGAAGTACTCGAGCCGTTGATCTGAATGGTGCACTCGGCGTTCCGATACGCGTTCAAGAAGGTATCCGGCGGCAGTATCGTTGTCAGCTCCTGCAGAATTTCCAGGTTCATGTCTGTCTGGCGAATGAGCCCTTCGACAAAGAGAATTTTTTTCTCCAGCGCCTCCGCCTGGGCCCGTATAGCCTGGACCCGGTTTACGCGGCCTTTCAGGGCGTTAATCTCCTGATCGAGCTTGCGGCCAAGAATCCTTTCCTGGATCGTCTGCCGCAACCCGAGTCCCGCAAGAAGGAACAGCACGATCAGGCTCAGAAGGACGGTCGGCACATAGGCCCAGCGTGTGCGTTGCAGGCGCTGCTCGGAAGGCAAGAGGTTCAACGCCAGCATCGGCTGGCGCACCAACCCCGAGAAGGCCAATCCTACGGAAGTGGCCGCCTCTTGAAGATGCGCCCGGTTCTGGACAGGCATTTCAACCGGCAGGGTCGAGCCGATCAACTCGCATTCCTCTATCGACTCGCGCAGCTCATTGAGAGCGATCTCGGATTCCTCGCCGGCGAGCACGATCTTCTCAATGGTGTCGTCCGGAGAGAGACGGATCTTGCCTGCGGCAAGCTCTAATTCTTGAAGCAGGATTTCCTTCCAGGCCTTGGCTTCCTCTCTGACCGCCTCCCGGGTAAAAATCAGGAAGGAATCGCGCAGGGCGAGTATCTCGAAGCTTCTCGGTTTCAAGTCAGCCAGAAGGAAGGTCTTGCCGCCTGTGTCGGTTCGCTTGTGCAAGAACAAATTCGCCAGCGCCACGGACCCCAGAGAGACGGTAGCCGGCCGTATTCCCAGAGCTCCCAGCGCCTCCAGATGCGCATCGAGCACGGATTTCCGGACCATCACGAGCAGCACCTGAAGCCTCTTGCCGGGCTGCCCTGCCCCGGTGGCCGCATAGTCGAAATAGAATTTTTCCTCCTCCGTCGGCTCGAACGACTGAACCTGATACAGCACAACCTGCTTGAGGTTGTCTTCGACCTCCCGCGGCAAGTCCAGGTGACGAATGATGGCATCGCCGCGCGGGATGCCGAGGACGATGCTTTCGCGGCTGAGTCGCTGGCTCTTGAAATAGCGCTCGATCTCCTTGCGGACTTCTTCCACGTTTCGCGTCCGATACGCGGGGATGCGCTTGAAATGCGTGAATACGCCTCTGGAAAAGTTGCTCTTCAGACACGAGATGATCAGATCCTCGTTTCGAATCTCGATACCCACGCTGGTTTTCAGATACATCATGGAACTTCCCCCAGGCTTGGAATCCTTTCTTCGCGTCTTCGCGTCTTCGCGGTGAATGCGGCCTCGCCCTCACCACAAAGACGCGAAGTGGCGAAGGCCTCACAAATCGGAAATGTTTTCATTCCAGTAAACAATCTTGTAGCGATTTATCTGGCTTGGATCGAGGCTTACCACGGCCCGGATGACCCGCTTCACCTTGGAATTCTCCATGTGAGCATAGGCGGTGAGCGTGTAAATCATGGACCGGTCTGTGCTCAGAAAAGGAAGCGTCTGGGGCCCCAAGGTGATGGAAAGGTCGCGCGTCAGGTCGGCAGGGGTCCGGAACGGTTTCACCTTGCGCCTTTCGTAAATCATCTGCGCGATCTGGGGGGTCATTCCGGGGACAGACATCAGGACCTCCGGGGGAGCGTAGTTGATGTTAATTCGATTGGAGTTGGAGTAGACCGTAAAGCACCGCGACAGACCGTAGAGGTAGCGGCGCGAGCCGTCCTGTCCCTTTTCCCACTGGCCGTAGTAGTACTCTGAAGTAACGCCACGAACGAGGAGCAGTTCTTCCACAGTCTCTATCCGTCCGTTCTTCGCTTTGTAGGGATGGGGAAGCTGTTCATAATAATCATCCTCGGCTCCATTGATACGGTGCGCTTTGTCCACATCCCTCCAGTCCATTATCGAATCTGTGATCACGTCCGCGTTTTCTTTTGGGATCCCGATGGCGGCGAACAGGGCGCGCAACTGATCCTCGGTAACAAAATTCAAGTTGATCTTCCCGGCCTCGTCCTGAATCTCCACGCGGTAAGCCCCTCCGCCAAAGTCGCCCTGCAGTTCGCCCAGGTCGAGAGGGGTGGGTTCCTGCGTCTCAATCCCCTGAACAGGCGGCGCATATACGCGCTCCAAAAGGCGAAAGACGGCCGTTTGAATCCCGGCTCGGGCTACATAATAGGCGACCGTCAGATCGCGCGTGTTGCGGGCCACGGAAACATCCACGCGGCTCTCGCGCGAAAAGCTCAGGGCAATGACGGAGAGCGCGACAAGGATCCACATAAGCGCTATCAGTATGACGCCCTGTTCATCGTTGCGAGGGGCTGAAGTCATTACCCAACCTTCGCGTCGGCCGCATTTGGAGAGGATTTGTAAATCCGAGACGCGGATCAAAGGGTTTTGCCAGAATAGGGATGACCACGTGACGGCTCAATGTCTGCCCCTTGGCATCCCGGTTTACCATCGACATCGAGATCGCGCTGGGAAGGCCTCCCGTCAATTTTGAATTCCACTCCCGGACCCATTCGGCCGGGCTCTCGTTCGTGCCTGGATCGAAATATTCAAAGCCGAAGCTCACGAGGTTCTCAAAAAGCGGGATCACCCTGTTGTCCTTGCGGTCGAGAGAGCCTTCCTGGGTCGGATCGATTCCCAGATACTGCTCTTCTCTCTCCACCAAAGAATAGCTTCCCTGGTCGCCCCGAACGAGCTCGTAGGAGACCGCAGTCAGCCCTGGATTCTGATTGAAACGAAGGGAGGCAAGACTGATGAATTGAACGCTCTCGTGCGCTCCCACGAAAATTGGATATACCGGCCCCCCCAGCTGCAGATCGGCCGGAGAAATGGCGGGATAGACGGATGTCATCTGTTTCTTCACCAGGTCCATAACACTTCGCTGCCGCTGGTTCGCATCGATGTAAGCATTCCCTCGCGCCCATGACGTGAGACTGATCCGAAACACAGACCAAAGCGCCACCGCCATCAGAGCAACCATAGTCACCGACACCAGCACTTCGAGCAGCGTGAATCCGTTTTGGAGTGCGGCGACTTGTCGCCGCTTTGGTCCGGGCGCCAGAACGAAAGCGGCGACGACTCGCCGCACTCCATAAGAGCTGTGAAGGTTCATCTGCATCTCACCGAAGCGACGCCTGAGGCGGCTCCTTTTTCTCATCGCACCACAGGCGACGCACCGCGTCCTTGAGGCTGGAGGCCCACGAGTTTTACGGTCTTCAAGCGAACATCCGGAGACGGGGATTCGGGCGCAAAAATATCGACCGAATAGGACAGCATCTTGAACGGCAATTGAGGCGGCGCAGCCAGAGGCAACAACGTATTCCTGGGCATCTCAAACTCATCGACCGCAACGGTCCATCGGGTCCCGTCCTCAAAATCTCCCGCCAACGTTTTCGGCCCGCTGATGGACTCGTCGAGGAGCGTAAGCTCCATGACCGATTCCGCGTGGTGCATGTTCCGAACTCTGAGCTCGGCCTTGCGGATGTTGCTCAGAGCGCCCGAGATCAGTGAAAGAGTCACGGCAGCCCCGATCCCAAGGATTGCCAGCGCGACCAACACCTCCAGCAACGTAAACCCCGCGGTCTGCTTCCGCCGCATCAACGCCCTCCTCGCTGCTCCACAACCACGCGGGCGCCGCCGGTAATGCTGTCTGCAACGATTCGCAGTGCGCCTCCAGTGACGGATTGCAGCAATATCTCCGCCTCGGTCGCGCTCCCGTTCGGCAGAAATCGCACTACCAGCGGTCCTTCCTGGACCTCCTGTCCCGCCAGGACCATGCTCTGGATCCTGACGTCGTCAGGCAGAACAAAGGTGCGGGATCCTTCCCCGTAGTCGTCCGTGAGCGTGATTTTTCGCTCCCCCTTGTTCACGGTCACGCGCATGACGGTCTGTTCGGTAATCGCCCTTTCCCGGGCGTAACGAAGGGAGTTGAGTACGTCACGCCCTACCGAACGCAGGTGAAGCGCCGACGTGCCGCGAGAAAGCGAGGGATAGCTTATTGCGATCGCAAGCGCGATCACGACCAGAACCACTACGAGTTCCAGGAGCGTGAAGCCCTTCTGGTGAGACCGATTCATGATTCACTCACTACTAAGGCGAAAATCCCGCGCCACCTTGCAAGAATTTTCTCCAATGACAAATGACAAATGAGAAATAACAAATGAAGGTTGAGGACTTCCTAACGCCAATTTGTCATTGGTCATTTGTCATTGGTCATTTGTCATTTGCCAAACCGCTACTTCCAGCTTGTGAGATCCGCGTTCTCTCCCTCCCCGCCTTCTGACCCATCGGGGCCAAAAGAGAGCAGGTCGTAATCCCCGTGCTGACCGGGACTGCGGTAAACATAGGGTTTGCCCCAGGGATCCTTGGGCAGTTCGGACTTCTTGAGATACGGGCCGCGCCAGGCTTCTAGATTTCCCGGGTTCCGGATCAGGGCCTCGAGCCCCTCGCCGCTCGTGGGATATCTTCCCATGTCGAAGGAGAACAGCTCGAGACGGCCGCCAGCAATCCGAGAATCACGAGCACGACAATGAGCTCTATGAGGGAGAAGCCCCTTTCGGATTGCGGATTGCCGATTGCCGATTGCGGATTGCCGATTGCCGATTGCGGATTGCCGATTGCGGATTGCGGATTTTCGTTTTCCAATCCGCAATCCGAAATCCACAATCCGCAATCTACCGTGGTACGCTCTTCAAATTTGTCTCTCATAAGCATCTGGCCCCCTTCGGATTACGGATTTTCGATCGCGGATTGCGGATTTTCGTTTTCCAATCCGCAATCCGAAATCGGCAATCCGAAATCTACAGTGGTACGTCCTGAATACTGAAAATGGCCATCATCATGGAAACAACAATGGTCCCGATGATGATCCCCATGACAAGAATCATCGCGGGCTCGAAAAATGCGATCAGGTTTTTCACGGCGTTCCGCACTTCGTTGTCGTAAACGTCCGCGACCTGCAGCAGCATCGTATCCAGCTTGCCCGATTCCTCTCCGACCTCCACCAAGTGCATGGCCAGGGGCGGGAACACCCCGCTTTGCTTCATCGGATGGGAGATTCCCTCCCCCTTCTTGATCCCGTTCCGTATGGGTTCGATCATCGACGCGATACCCTGGTTGGAGATAATCTCCCTGACCAGAGTCATGGCCTGAAGGAGCGGGACGCCGCTGTGCAGAAGCGTTCCGAGAGTCCTGGCAAACCGCGCCACGTCGATTTTCTGCAACACCTTGCCGAGAAGAGGGAGCCGTAAGAACCAGCGATCCAACTGCAAGCGGCCCTCCGCGCTCCCGCGGAAACGCCCCAGATACGCGGATGTGAGGACCCCCGCGGCTAGGATCAGCCACCAATAGCCGGCAATAAAATCGCTGAACCCCTTCATGATGAACATGGGCAGTGGCAGCGGCACGTCCATGTCCTTGAATATCGCGGCGAACTTTGGCACGACGAAGAGAGTCAGGATGGTCACGCTCACGAGGCCGACGATGGCCAGCAATGCAGGATAGATCAAGGCGCCTACGAGATAAGACCGCAGGTTCTCGCTGGTCTCCATAAAGGCAGAAAGGCGCGCCAGAATCTCCTCCAGGAATCCTCCAGCCTCGCCCGCCTTTACCATATTCATATAAACCTTGGGAAACACCTCGGGATACTTCCCCAGCGCATCCGAGAGCGACTTTCCGCCCTTGATCTCCTTGAGGACATCCTGTATTACCTCCGAAAGGGTCTCGCTCTCGGCCAGTTGGGCCAGCACGGCGAGACTGCGGTCGAGCGGGAGCCCCGCCTTGACGAGAGTTTGCAGCTCCTGTGTGAAAACCAGGAGGTCTTTGCGACTTACCCGCTTCTTTCTTTTCCACGGCCACTCGATTTCATGGCTGATCCCCAGCCTCCGGCTTGCCGGGTCCACGCGAACGGGGAGGAGGCCCATGTCCTGAAGCTTGATCGCCACGGCACTCCCGTCACTGGCTTCCATCGTCCCTTCCACCAGCTTGCCGTCCAGCGTGCTGGCTCTGTAGAGATATGCCGGCATGATGTCGCCCCGGCGCGATTACGCATCGTGCGTGACGCGCAGCACCTCTGAAATGGTCGTTAGACCCTGCCGCACCTTCAGCCAACCATCGTCGCGCAAGGACCGCATTCCGGATTCCAGCGCCTTCTTCCGGATGACGTTCGAGTCGGCCTTGCCGATCGTAAGCTTTCGAATGTCGTCGTTCATGCCCATCAGTTCGTAAATGCCCACGCGGCCTATGAAGCCCGTCTGGCTGCACCGCTCGCAACCGCGCCCTTCAAAGAAGCGATCGCGGCCATTCGCCCGCTTGTAACCGATTTCGTCAAGCATCTCGGGTACGGGAAAGACTTCCACCTTGCAGTGCGGGCAAATGACTCGCACCAGACGTTGCGCCAGCACCCCGAGCAGCGAAGAAGCAATCAGATAGTCTTCCGCCCCCATATCAATCAACCGCGTAATCGCGCTGGGAGCGTCATTCGTATGGAGCGTAGAAAAGACCAGATGCCCGGTGAGAGCCGCGCGGATCGCAATTTCCGCGGTCTCCAGATCCCGAATTTCTCCGACCATGATGACATCCGGGTCCTGACGCACGATGTGGCGCAGCCCTGCCCCAAAGGTGAGACCTATCTGAGGATTGACATGAATCTGGTTGATCCCGTCGATCTGATATTCCACCGGATCTTCAATGGTGATGATCTTCTTGTCGGGAAGGTTGATGGTGCTCAGGGCGCTGTAGAGGGTCGTAGTCTTCCCGCTCCCCGTCGGGCCGGTCACAAGCAGAACGCCGTGGGGCCGGCGGATCAAGTTCTCGAAATCCTTGAAGGAATCTTCCGGAAAACCCAGGCGCATGATGTCGTAGAGGTCGTCGTTGCTCTTGTCGAGTATCCGCATGACCACACTCTCTCCATACATCGTCGGAAGGGTGGACACGCGCAGATCGATATCTTTGCCCAGGACTTTCAGTTTTATACGGCCATCCTGAGGCAGCCGCCTTTCCGCGATATTCAGCCTGGCCATGATCTTTACGCGGCTGATGATCGCGGCCTTCAGTTTCTTGGGCGGCGATTCGACGTCGTGGAGAATTCCGTCTATCCGATAGCGGACCTTCAAATCCTTCTCGAAGGGCTCGATGTGGATGTCGCTCGCCCGGTTTTCGATTGCCCGGGACATGACCAGATTGACCAGGCGAATGACGGGTGCTTCCGATGCCAGATCTTTCAGTTGCTCGATGTCCTCGATTTCGTCCAGGTTGTCGATATTCGTCTCGTCGATGCCCTCGATGATGCGGCCGAAGGTCGAGCTGGCGGATCCGTAGAGTCTCTCGAGCGCGTCCATGATCTCGCTTTCGGCTCCGAGCACTGCCCGCATCTGGAACCCGGTGGCGTGGCGCACGGATTCCAGGGTTGGGTCGTCCATTGGATCCGTCATTGCCAGCGTCAGAATGCTGTTCTCCAGGGCCACCGGCACGAACTTGCATTGCTTCATGAACCGGTAGGTAAGGACATCTTCTATGACCGGAGCCTGTGGGTACTGGGCGCCCGTGACGGTTGGGATATTCAGATGTTCGGAAAGGACCGCGAGGCAGTCTCTCTCAGAAACATACCCCAGGTCCACAAGGGTCTTACCCAACTTCTCTCGGGAGTCCAACTGGACGTTGAGCGCGGTGCGCAGCTCCTCTTCGTCTATCAGTCCCCTTTGCACGAAAACCTCTCCGATGAGCTTGTGCGATTTTAGGGCTGAGACTTTAATACTCAATGACTTCAATCCTCTGTTTGAGATCCTTAAAGCGGTTCTCCTTGCGCGCCAGTTCGTCGATGTCCTTTTTAAAGGCGCGCATTACGATAGTCCTGCTTATACTCTCTTCGTCCGGGAAGCTGCGATCCTGAAGGAAAGCTACAATCGTGACAGACTCGTCCTTTGGAAGCTGCCGGAGTCCGTTCCCGGAATCGAAGATAACCCGGGCCAGCTTTTCCTTAATCTCCTCGATTCGCTTCTTCTTTTCCTCCAGCATCATTTCCGGGTACACTCGGGCAGTGCCAAACGGCGTGTTGATGACGGCGCGATGGATGTCCACAAGAAAATTGAAGGTGAACCCGTAACCCTTCAAGTAGGCCCCCTTCGTCTTCTGAGTCAAGACAAAAGGGCTGTTGCTAAACATTGAATTGATGACGCCGTTGATGACCGCTTCCAGAGTCTGAATCTCCCGGCGCGCCAGGTTGTAGTCGATCCTGATATCCGTACTGTTCTGCGCAGCTTGACGAGGATTTCGTCCCGCGCCGCTCTTGCGCGCATGTGCCGGAGAGGCTCCTCCAGCCGCCATCAAGAACAGCACAACAACACCGGCAGAGACTCGATTCACTTTTTCTCTCTTCTCTGAACGCACCTAAAAAATCCCTCACAACCCGGCAAGGATTTTCGGTCAAATGACCAATGACCAATGAAAAATGAAAAATAGAAGTCAGACGTCCGGACAACGAACTGCCATTTGTCATTTTTCATTGGTCATTTGTCATTGGTGGGCAAAGGGTGGAGACATTTCATCCCCTCTGCTCCTCCGCTCCCATGCCGCTCTGCCCCTCTGCCCCACTGCCGCTCACCCCGGCTCAATTTTTCCCCCGAAGGCGTGCTGCGTTGCCGTTAACCAGTCTCAAAT
>QHZE01000283.1:0-8412 GCA_003225335.1 Acidobacteriota bacterium | reverse complement strand
TGGATGACGGAACGGGGAGAATGCGCGTACGAAATGCGAAGCCCTCTTTGTTCCAGGTGATCTCGGCGTTGGCGAGAGCGAGAAAGCCCAGGAGCAGCAGGGCAGCCACGGCGGCATACTGCGCCCATCGCAACGCAGGGCTACGCGGCCGCATGGGGACGACGCGTGCGGGCGGAGCTGGGAACGCAAGGGATCGCAGCGGGGGTTCGTCCTTCCACACCTGCAACCAATTCCGGGCGGCCTGGAGCTCCGCCAGTTCCAACCGGCAGGATGGACAGGAATCAACGTGAGCCTGCAATTCCGCGCTTGCGGGAGAGGTTCCCCGCTCGTTGTAAAGCAATTCGACAAGCTGTTCCCGGATTTCATCACAGCGCATTGCCATATTCCCCGTATTTTCGGCTGAGCAGTCGACCTAAACTGCAAAAAATGAAACCACGGATGAACACAGAGCACCTCAGCCGCAACCAAACTAAAGTCCTTCGCGTTTTCTTCGCGAAGAAAAATCCTTTCCTGCCAGCAAAGGATTTTCGGGTTAGTAGTACAGATCTGTGTTCATCTGTGTTCATCTGTGGTTTCGTTAGTGCTTTTAGAGGGCCTCAAGCCCTGGCGCGGCCTTGACAGAAGCCGCTTCAGGTTCCTTTGAACTCCCCGAAGCCCGTGATAAACCCTTGACTTGGCAGTCGAGAGAGGACACCCCATCACTTCGGCCACCTCTTCCAGATTGAGCCCCAGATACTCCTTCAGGATGATCGCCGTTCGGTGATCTTCGCTGAGTCCGGCGAGCGACTTACGGATCAGATCCATTGCTTCCAGCGGATCTCGAGTCTGCTGAGCCGGCAGCAACACCCGGGACTCCCCTTCATCACCCTCCTCCTCCGGCGACACAGGATCGTTAAGGGACAGATCCCCGGGCCTGGAGCGCCAGCGGGCCCGGCAGTGATTGAGGGCGATTCGATACAACCAGGCCGGAAAGCTCTTCGGATCCCGCAAGTTCCTGAGCGACTGAAAGACAGAAAGGAACGTCTCCTGGACTATGTCCTGCGCGTCTTCCCTGTTCCCCAGAAACCTCCATGCAAGGTTGTAGACCTTAGTTTCCCACTGCCTCACTATCTGGTTGAACGCTTCGCCGTCGCCGCCGAGAAATCTCCGAATGATCTCTTCCAAATCGGCCATCACTCGATTCCTCGGCCGAGGCAGACACTCTTAAAGATAAGGCTCTCTGCAGAAAAGTCTAAAAAATTGCGGACTGCCGATTGCGGATAGCCGATTGCGGATTTCGGATTTCGGATTGCGGATTGCGGATTGCGGATTTAAGTCGGCGCAGTCTCTGATATCCGCAATTGTTACGTTTCTGAATTGCACATTGTGCATTGGCGATTTACGTCGAGCCAGGTTTCTAAAATCCGAAATCCGCAATCCGAAATCCGCAATCCGCAATCGTTAGAGCTCGGTTCTGTAGTTCGGGGCTTCTTTGGTTACCAGCACGTCGTGCACGTGGCTTTCTTTCAGGCCGAAGCTGGTGATGCGAATGAACCGCGTGCGGGTCTTCAGCTCCGGGATATTGCGGCAACCGCAATATCCCATGCCGGCACGCAGTCCGCCCGTGAGCTGTGGGATCATGACCTCTATGCTCCCCTTATAGGGAACCATGCCTTCGATCCCCTCCGGGACGAGTTTTCCCGCGACGAGCTCTCCTTCCTGAGAATATCGGTCAGAGCTTCCGGCTCTCATGGCTCCCAGAGATCCCATCCCACGGTAGACCTTGTAGCTGCGGTTCTGATAGAGAACAATCTCGCCTGGACTTTCGTCCGTCCCCGCAAAAAGCGACCCGACCATGACCGAATCTGCTCCTGCGGCGAGGGCCTTGGTAATGTCTCCCGAGTACTTGATGCCGCCATCGGCGATGAGAAGGACCCCTGCCTTCCGGGTGATCCTGGCGCAGTTGATAATGGCGGTGATCTGCGGCACGCCGGAACCCGTCACGACGCGGGTAGTGCAAATGGAACCAGGCCCCATGCCGACCTTTATGGCGTCCACTCCGGCGCGCACGAGAGCTCGAGCGCCCTCTTCCGTGCCCACATTCCCCGCGATCAGCTGCACGCCGGGAAAACGGCCCTTCAGTGTCTTGACGGCTGAAACGACTTTGGCCGAATGACCGTGGGCGGTATCGACGACGACGACATCCACGCCCGCCTTTATCAAGGCCACCGCGCGCTCCAGGTAGTCTCCCGTCGCCCCTATCGCCGCGCCTACTCGAAGCCTCCCGAGTGAGTCCTTGCAGGCGTGCGGATACGCAATCCGCTTCTGGATATCCTTGACGGTAATCAAGCCCTTCAACCGGTACTTTTCATCCACCACAGGGAGCTTCTCCACTCTGTGCTTGTGCAGGATGGTCTTGGCTTGTTCGAGCGTTGTACCCACCGGGACCGTGATCAGATTGTCCTTGGTCATCAGCTCGGAGATCTTCAGGTCCAGACGGGTTTCAAAACGAAGATCCCGGTTGGTAAGGATCCCCACCAGCTTGCCCTTGGAAGTGATGGGAACGCCCGAGATCTTGTACTTTTTCATGACCTCCATCGCCTCGTGAATTCTCTGCTCCGGGGACATCGTGATGGGGTTCACGATCATTCCGCTCTCCGATCTCTTCACCCGATCGACTTCGTCTGACTGGGCTTCAACCGACATGTTCTTGTGGATGATTCCCATTCCCCCTTGCTGCGCCATTGCGATGGCCATTCTGGAATCCGTCACCGTATCCATGGCCGCGCTGAGAAGAGGGATGTTCAGGTGAATGCTCTTGGTGAGGCGAGTCGTAATATCCACCTCAGCGGGAAGAACCTCGCTCTTGGAGGGCTCCAGCAGCACGTCGTCAAAGGTCAGGGCTTCTCTTAAAACCAGATCTTTCACCATGATTTCAGATTGCCGATCGCCAATTTCGAATTGCGGACTTTAGAAACCGGGCTCGACGTAAATCCGCAATCCGAAATCCGCAATCCGCAATACCTAGCGAGCAGACCTCATACCGCCGAGGGTAGGGAACCGCCGATGCACGCCGATCCACGCCGATGAGCGGCGCCGAACATCGGCGTGCATCCGCGTTCATCGGCGGTTTCAAACAACTGCGCTTGTTCCATTTCTCTTTTATCAACCATGCCTCTCGGACGAAATTTGACCATTTTGTGAACTTTGTGTCCACCAAGTGGATCTAGCGTCCATGGCACTTCTTGAATTTCTTACCGCTTCCGCACGGGCAGGGATCGTTTCGTCCAACTTTGGCGGCCTCCCTCTTTTGCGGCGTGGGGGGCGTTTGATCGCCCGCACTGTACACCAGGTTCTGTTCGCGCAACTGCCTGCGCCGGGCTTCTTCGCGTTCACGCTCCCGGGCTTCCTGCTCCTCCGGGCTCATGGGTTCGAAGAGGAACAGGTACCGGATCGTTTCTTCTTCAATTCTGGCGCGAAGAGCCTCGAACATTTCGAAACTCTCTTTTTTGTATTCCAGTAGAGGATCCCTCTGGCCATACCCTCTCAGTCCGATTCCTTCCTTGAGGTGATCCAGCGCCCAGAGGTGATCCTTCCACTGGACGTCCAGGACCTGAAGCATGATCATGCGCTCCTGGTAACGCATGTACTCGGGCCCGATACGCTTCTCCTTGTCCTCGTACCTCTTCTTGATTCTCTCGCCCAGCTGCGTCGCGAGCTCGTCATAAGGAAGATCGCGGATGTTGACGCCCAGCGCGCTTATGTCCAATCCGAATTGATTGCCTGCACTGATCCGGAACCCATCGACATCCCATTCATCCTGGGATTTTTCGCGCGGCGTGTGTTTTGCCATCAGATCCATGAGTATGTCCTCGGCCAGCTCGAGGATGTACTCTTTCTGTTCGGCGCCCTCCAGGAGATCGCGCCGCATGGCGTAGATGGCTTCCCGCTGCTTGTTCATTACGTCATCGTATTCCAGCAGATGTTTGCGAATCTCAAAGTTGCGAGCCTCCACCTGTTTCTGCGCTCGTTCAATCTGCCGGGTGATCAGTCTGCTCTCGATGGGGACGCCCTCATCCATCCCGAGCGACTGCATGATGCCCGAGATACGGTCGCTGGCGAAGATGCGCATCAGGTCGTCTTCGAGAGAGAGGTAGAAGCGGGAGGATCCCGGGTCGCCTTGACGGCCGGCGCGGCCTCGCAGCTGATTATCGATGCGCCGCGCTTCGTGCCGCTCGGTCCCGAGGATATGCAGCCCCCCGAGCCCGACGACCTCTTGGTGCTCCTTAGCGCAGACTCCCACCCAATGCTGGTATATGCGGTCGTACTCCTGGTTTGGAACCGCGGATGGATCCAGTCCTGTCAACACGCTACTACGTCCCTGTTCCCGCAAGGTCTGAAGGGTGAGGAATTCCGGGTTGCCCCCCAGGAGAATGTCCGTTCCGCGGCCCGCCATGTTGGTCGCGATCGTCACGGCTTTCTTCCGGCCCGCCTGGGCGACGATCTCCGCTTCCTTCGCGTGGTACTTGGCATTCAAAACCACATGGGGTATTGCCTGGCGTTTGAGCAAGACGCTGAGTTTTTCCGACTTCTCGATCGAGATTGTGCCCACAAGCACAGGACGGCCCGACTCGTAAAGTTCTTTTATCTCGTTGACCACGGCGTTGTATTTCTCGCGCTCCGTGCGGTAGATCACGTCCGGGTATTCAGTCCGGATGAGTTGCTTATTGGGAGGGATGACCACCACTTCGAGCTTGTAAATCTTGTAGAACTCCTCGGCTTCTGTTTCCGCCGTTCCGGTCATCCCGGCCAGCTTCGGATACATCCGGAAATAGTTCTGAAAGGTGACCGTCGCCAGGGTTTGGTTCTCTCGCTCGATCTTGACGTTCTCTTTTGCTTCGAGGGCCTGGTGGAGACCGTCGCTGTACCGGCGTCCAGGCATCAAGCGGCCGGTGAATTCATCTACAATGAGGACTTCACCGTCCTTCACCATGTAGTCCACGTCCCGCTTGAAGAGCAAATGAGACTTCAGAGCCTGGTAGGTGTGATGCACCCAGTCCATATTCTGGGGCTCAAAGAGATTTCCTACATTGAGGAGCTTTTCCGCCTTTTCCACTCCCTCCTCGGTGAGGTTAACCGTACGCGCCTTTTCGTCTACCTGATAGTCCACGTCGCGCCTGAGTTTGGGGATGATTCGATCCACCTTGTAGTACTTGTCCGTGGACTCTTCGGCGGGACCTGAAATGATGAGCGGCGTTCGCGCCTCGTCGATCAGGATGGAATCTACTTCGTCCACAATGGCGTAGCTGAATCCCCGCTGGACGCAATCGGCCAGATCGTATTTCATGTTGTCGCGGAGATAATCGAAGCCGAACTCGTTGTTGGTGCCGTAAGTAATGTCGGTTGCGTAGGCGACCCGCCGCTCGGCATCCGTGAGAGGGTGCTGAATGCAGCCCACTGTCAACCCGAGCATCCGGTACACTTTTCCCATCCATTCGCTGTCGCGGCCGGCCAGGTAATCGTTTACCGTGACGATGTGGACTCCCTTGCCTTCCAGGGCGTTGAGATAAGCCGGCAGAGTGGCCACCAGCGTCTTACCCTCACCGGTCTTCATCTCGGCAATCTTCCCCTGGTGGAGGACAATGCCGCCAATGAGCTGCACATCGTAATGTCTCATCCGCAGAGTCCGTTTCGCAGCCGCCCTGACCGCTGCGAATGCTTCCGGGAGCAAATTGTCCAGGGTCTCGCCGCCGGCGAGACGCTCCCGGAATTTGGGCGTGATGCCAGCCAACTCGATGTCCGAAAGCCGCTGCATTTGTGGCTCAAGCTCATTCATGCGCGCAACAATCGGCTGCATTGTCTTGAGGTCTCTCTCGTTCTTGCTGCCCAGGATTTTGGTAATGATGGCGTTAAACATTCAGGAAGATCTCCAGCCGGGCACAACCAGATACAAAACCTCGTAATCTAACAGATGGCCCGAGGGGAGTCAATCACACGTCCCGTCCTTCTAAGTCCTGAGGCGAAAAGAAGAAACAGTCAATGCACAAAATGAAACCACGGATGAACACAGATGAACACAGAACAGCAACGCCGCAACCAAACTAAAGTCCTTCGCGTTTTCTTTCGCGCCTTCGCGGTGAAAGTCCAGCCCAGGATTCACCGCGAAGCCGCGAAGAGCGCGAAGATTTCGCGAGAAAAATCCTTTCCTGCCAGCAAAGGATTTTTCTCTGCGTTCTCCGCGTGTCCGCAGTGAGGTTCGGAGTTCACCCTTAGCCTGCGCAGTGCAGCCTGAAGGCCGAACTCCAAACTTGGCAAAAATGAGTTCGTGGACTCTCGTTTTTTGGCTGGGACTGTGCCGCGCCGGTTTATCTGTGTTCATCTGTGGTTCCGTTCTTGCTTTTGGTTGCGGCTGGGCCCGCTGCGTGCGTCTTCGCGAACTTTGTCTTCGTGGTGAAGGAGGGCGTGTGAGGTAAGGATAAAGATGAGGAGGTACTTCTGCCTTGAGCTGTGCTGCTCTTACCCCGTCTTCCTGTTCAGGCTTCGAAGATACGCTATAGGATTCACCGGTCTGTCGTGCATCCACAGCTCAAAATGGAGGTGGGGACCGGTAGTTCTTCCGGTCGTCCCTATGTATCCGATCAAATCGTTTCGCGAGACATGCTGGCCGGTCTCCACATTGCATTTCCAGAGGTGACCGTAACGCGTCATAATGCCGAACTTGTGATCTATCACCACAATATTTCCGTAACCGGCCCTTCGCCCGGCAAAGATTACGGTACCGTCCGCGGGCGCGATAATCCGGCTTCCATAGGGAGCCGAGATGTCTACTCCTGTATGATAGTCAATGTTCGAACTGTTGAAAGGATCCTCCCGCGGACCGGTTCCGCCTGTTATGTATCCGCGCACAGGCAAGAACGCCGGAGTCGCGGCCAACAGAAGCGTCCTTTGCGAGTAGAAGTCCTTCAAATCACGGTATCGCTTTTCCAGCTCGCTACCCGTTTTATTGTACTTCTCGACGGCTTCCAGGGTCCCCGAAGAAGGCGTCCGCAGCTTGATGAGGTTTTCTCGGGAAAATCCGCCCACACCCCCCAGTTCCCTATCCGTTCCTGACAGGACAGAGAGCTGCCGGGCGGTCGCTTCGAGGAAGTCTATTTTTTCACCAAGCTGGGAAGTTTGAACCCTATAGTTCTGGTTTTCCGCTCGGAAGGCATCATTCTCCGAGAGCAGGCGGTGATAGTCCGCCAACAGTCCCAGCATCCGGACATAGTCGTGCGCGGCCTTGCCTCCAGCTATAAGAACGGTCAGCGCCGCGGCGCCTAGAGCGAGCAGCACGGGGAGCGTGAAGGACATGCGCCATATTTTTGATCCGGAGTGGCTCGCAAAAATGAAAGTGTAGAACCCCTTCTTGGGCATCAAACTCCCCTTTTTTAGAGAGCTACCGTATTTTGAGAGATCAAAGGCCAAGTGCGGCCAACCACTCGTGGGAGGGAACCGGGCGCATTCTAACGATCACTTCAATGACCTGTCAATCCCCTTCTTAACTCTCCTTAATTTTTTCGGGCTGTGTAACCGCCGGACAAATCCAGGGGTTGCCGAAACAGAGCTGCGATTCAGACAGTGACCTGCAGCGGCAAGACGCCCTGTTTCACCACGGAGAGGGCACGGAGATTTCACAGAGGCATCAGGCCTAGCGAGTGAGACTTTCATACTGCCCAGTCCTTCACGGGCGAGACGCCCGTGCCACGATGTCTTCGTGGCATGGCCGTCCCGGCCATGAACCAAACTTGACCGATCTGTGAACTTTGTGCCACCAAGAGGACCTAGCATTAGGGTCCTCCGTGCATCTCCGTGTACTCTGTGGTCGTGAGAAAAAATGTATCGCCGGCTTCCAGCCGGCAAAGGTCGTGTTGACCCAAAAGGAGTTGTCGAGGCTCAGATGCCGGCGAGACGCCGGCGCTACGATTTTTTCTCACGACCTGTGTCTTTGTGGTGGCTTCGCGGTGAAACGGAGTACCGAATTAACCGCGAAGACACGAAGAGCGCAAGGGATTCGCCAAGAATTTGGCTCAAAGAAGAAGGAATTTCTGGTACTATTGAAGGCGCTGGCGGATTAGGATCCCATTTAGAGATCCGTAATTCTTTCAACCAAAACGGGGGTGAACTGGATTCGACGGGGGTCAAGAGGCCAGTGGAGGCATGCCGAGCGCTCCGCGACTCGTTAAAATCGTGGAAACTTAAAAACAACTGCTGAAAATCAGCTAGCACTGGCCGCTTAAAGCGGTCACGTCTCGCCGATTCTGCCTGCGGAGCCGGAGTGAGACGTCACACAGCAGGCTGGGCAAGAACCCCGGGCTCTGGGGTTCGAGCCGAGATCTCTTAGAGCCCGCGGTGCGCCGTCCTTGCCGGTTCGAACGGCTCGCTTGCGAAACCTAA
>QHZE01000731.1 GCA_003225335.1 Acidobacteriota bacterium | reverse complement strand
CAACTCAGGTCGTCGAATGCGGAGGTGCTGCGACACGAACAGTGGCGCGCGGCCAGCAGCCGGCTCGACGAGGACCCATCCCTGCTCGTGCATTTTGATTTCGAGCAAACGGACACGTCGGACTGGCGGCTGCACAACGTGAGCCGTCGGAAAAACGCCGCGCCCGATGCGACCATCGTCGGCTGTCAATGGGTCGAGGGCCGCTGGCCGGAAAAGCACGCGCTGGAGTTTCGGAGCGTGAGCGATCGCGTGCGTCTGAGCGTTCCGGGTGAATTCGAGTCGTTGACGCTGGCCGCCTGGGTTCGCGTGCAAGGACTGGACCGCCAGTTCAACTCGCTTTTCATGTGCGATGGCTTCGAGGCCGGAACTGCGCATTGGCTGATTCGCAAGGACGGCGTGCTGGGGTTGACCGCGATTGGCGCCGGGCCGGGCAACTACCAGATTTGCGCCAGTCCGCCTGTGCTCGCGCTGGATCAATTGGGGATATGGCTGCATCTGGCTGTCGTGCTCGACGGAAACGGGAAACGCGTGGTGCAGTACGTGAACGGGCTGCAGGTCAGTGCGAAGGCGTTGAAAGTGAATCCGCCTTTTCGCGTCGGCGCCGCGGAATTGGGAAACTGGAACGCGAGCGGTTTCCGGGAAAACGATCCTTCCCTGATCCGAAATTTCAGCGGCGCAATGGATGAGTTCTGCCTGTTCAGCCGGGCGCTGAACACGGACGAAATCCGTGAGCTGTATTCCGCAGGCAAACCGCAACCTGATCCCCTCGTGCAAAATCGCAACTGAACCAAGGACTCAACGATCACTCAGATAACCAACATGAAAACAAAACTCTCGCTTCTCGCGTTCGCTTCGATTCTGTCGGGCCAAGTTTTTGCGGCCGAAGACAAACCACCGGCCGATGACTGGAAACCAGCGCCGTCCAATCAGGAGGGAAAGCAATATCCACAAGTGAACTCGGAGGGCCGCGTGAAATTCCGCATTGTTGCGCCCAAGGCCGAGAGCGTGGGCGTGAGTTTCAGGGACAGCAGCCCCTTCACGAAAGATGAGGACGGCGCCTGGGTTGGCTACACCCGACCGCTGGACGAAGGGTTTCATTACTACACCATCAACATCGACGGGGCCGAAGTTCCCGATCCGAACAGCCACTATTTCTACGGTGCCGGACGTTGGGGCAGCGCCGTCGAAGTGCCGGCAAAGGATGCGGACTTCTACGCGCTCAAAGAGGTGCCGCACGGGCAGCTCCGCGAGATTCATTACTTCGCGAAGACCAGCAAGATCAACCGCCACGCGTTCGTTTACACGCCGCCGGATTACGACAAGGACATCAGCAAGCGTTACCCTGTGCTCTATCTCCAACACGGCGCGGGCGAAGATGAAACCGGCTGGGGTCGGCAAGGCTACGCGGGTTTGATCATGGACAACTTGATTGCCGAAGGAAAAGCGAAGCCGTTCATCATTGCGATGGAATTTGGCGGCAATCCAGTTGCTGGCGGGCAGAGACGAACGAACGCGGCTCCGGCTGGCGCGACGAACGGCGCTGCTGGTGGACCGAGAGGGAACTTCAACTTCAGCGCGTTCGAGAAGGCGCTGATCGATGACTTCATTCCCTTCGTGGACGCAAACTTACGCACCATCGCCGATCAGCCGCACCGCGCGATGGCCGGACTGTCCATGGGCGGCATGCAGACACGAGCCATCACGCTGGCGCATCTCGACAAGTTCTCACACATCGGCGTTTTCAGCGGCGGCAGCATCGCGGTGACGAACATCACCGACATGGCCGCGTTCAAGGAGAAGGTGAAGCTGGTGTTCATCAGCTACGGCAGCCGTGAACTCGGCACGAATCGCGTCGGTGGCCGAGGTTTCGGTGGCGATCCCAAGGCAAACGCCGCTGCGCTCAAAGAAGCCGGGATCAACAGTGTCTTTTACGAGTCGCCAAATACCGCGCACGAGTGGCAGTCATGGCGGCGCAGCCTGCATGAGTTCGCCCCGCTGCTGTTCAAGGAT
>QHZE01000282.1 GCA_003225335.1 Acidobacteriota bacterium | reverse complement strand
TGCCACCTTGGATGGAGCAGACAGACAGATTGGCGGGCGCCCTGTCGAACCCCTGATCGCCGGAAGCAGCAACTCCGGCACGACGACGGTCACGATTCCGTCGAACACACCTGCGGGGACCCGCTATCTGATCGTGGTGGCCGACGGCGGAAAAGCCTTCCCTGAATTGAACGAAAACAACAATACGTGGACCAAGTCGATCACTGTCGCCGCTCCCGATTTCATCGTGTCGGCGCTCTCGGCGCCAACACGCGCATCGGTGGGCTCGACTATTACCATAAAGGACACGACGAAAAACCAGGGAACCTTCGCGGCCATCGCCTCGACGACCACATACTACTTGTCGACCGACGCATTCTACGATGGCGGCGACCTGGTGATCGGCTCGCATACGGTCCCAACGCTGTCGAGCGGAGCCTCGTATAACGGGTTCTCCAGTTACACGATCCCGCAGAGCACGGTCAGGCAGACCTATTACATCATCGCACGCGCCGATG
>QHZE01000281.1 GCA_003225335.1 Acidobacteriota bacterium | reverse complement strand
GTCGCCGCACTCCAAAAGAGCTGGTCGTCTTCAGTTGACCAAAGCGGCACCTGAAGCGACTCCACTTCTAATTGCATCCCTCGGGCCGCGCTGCTTGACCTCTCACTCTTAATTGCACCTGCGTAGTCTCCCCGCGTTTTCTCTGAAGATAGGTAACGTATGTTCGGAATAATCCCAGTCCTGTGCTTTGTCTTTTTTGTTGTCATATACGCGGTGAATTCCAGCGCGGGCGGCGTGATGACTCGCTGGCGTGTGTCTTTTCTGGCGGGCGCTGTCACGTGGGGACTGGCGGTGACGGCGATGACCGAAGTGCTGAGTCTGTTCCGCCTGCTCACATTCGGTTGGCTCCTGGGGTTGTGGGTTGGAGCGGCTCTGGTGTCGGCTGCCATCTGTGCCAGGGTAAGCACCAGAGAGAAGCTGACGGCCCTTTTGCGGTTTCCCTCCATTCCACGGTTTGAGTTTTGGTGTGTGGCGGCGGTGGCCGCCATTGTGTCAATGGTGGGCCTGGTGGCCTTCGCAGCGCCACCAAACAATTCGGATTCGATGATTTACCACATGGCCCGTGTGATGCACTGGGTCCAGAATCAGACTGTCGCCCACTATCCGACGAATATCGTCAAACAACTCTTCCAGCCCCCTTGGGCTGAGTTTGCGATTACGCACTTCCAGGCTTTGAGCGGCGGTGACCGGTGGGCCAATCTCGTTCAGTGGTTCAGTATGGCCGGGTGCGTCATCGGAGTGTCGCTGATTGCCAGGCAACTGGAATGACTATGTCACGGCGTTCTGGCTGGTCTGTCTCGCGCTCTATATCTTGCGGTTCAAGACGCAGCCGAGCCGGGCGAATGCGTGGGGGGTGGGCGCCAGCCTGGCGCTCGCCCTCTTGACCAAGGGAACCGCCTATGTCTATGCATTTACCCTGGTGGTGTGGTGCGCTTTTTCGGCGTTAAGAAGCTTGCGCTGGAGGGCGTGGCAGCCCCTGCTCGTGATAGCCGGCATCGTGCTGAGCGTCAACATGGGGCACTATGCGCGTAATTTCCAGCTCTGGGGGAATCCGCTCGGTGTTGGCCAGGAACCATTCTCGAACGAAATCTTCGGCGTCCGTGTGGCTGTGTCAAACGTCATTCGCAACTTCAGTTTGCACGTGGCTACTCCCAGCGGTCGCGCAAACAGAGCGATCCTTAAAGGCGTTCACATCCTTCACGTCCCCCTGGGAATTGACGAGAACGATTCGCGCACGACGTACAAGCACCCGTTCTATCAATTCGATATCAACCGGTTTTCGACACTAGAGGACCTTGCTGGCGATCCAATCCATCTCGGGCTCATGATGATATCCCTTGCGCTCCTTTTGGCGTCGCGCGAGCAGCGAAAAGCGCGGGATCTTACCGCATATGCAATAGCCCTGGTCGCGGCCTTCCTCATCTTCTGTACGTATCTCAGATGGCAGCCATGGGGCAGCCGGCTCGACCTTCCCCTTTTTGTGCTCTGGTCGCCGGTTATTTCTCTCGTGCTCCTAAGTAGAAGGAGTTACAAGATCGCTGTTTCGGCCGCCGTTCTTCTGATCGCCGCATCAACATTGTATGTCTTTCGAAACGAAACCCGGCCGCTCATCGGAGTTGGCCCCGACAGCACTGTCCTGAACACAAGCAGGGTTGACCGGCTCCTCAAGCGGCATACCGACCTCCGGGACCACTACCTTGGCGCGGCGCACTTTGTAGAGACTCTACGGTGCTCAGACGTAGGGCTCCTTATTGGCGACTATGACTTGGAGTACCCTTTCTGGACACTCTTGCAGAAAACGGGCCGGCAGCCAATTCGTATCGAACACGTTGATGTCACGAACAGCTCCGCCGTAAAATGCGCGGCGATTCCTTACGCAGGTTTTTCCCCCTGCGCCGTCATCGTTGTCGATGCGGACCGCAATCCGGCTTCGATTGCTGAACGGGGCAACTACACGCAAGCGTGGTCATCTTCCGTGGATGCTGTATATACGGAAGCGTGGTCATCCGGCCCGGTGCGCGTGTTTATAAAGAGGGAGAGCCTTCGAGAAGCGCGGGTAATGTAAAGAATCGGTCCGGCGAGGTTCAGCGCCGGCTCAGGTTCCGGTAGAGCTGCTTCAACGTCTCCCATTCGCTCCTCGCATCGTCCAGCCGTCCTAGCTTCGTGTAGACGTAGCCGAGGAGCAGGTGAGCCTGGATCTCGGCCCTATCCTGGGCCACCGCCTTTCGCCCTCTGTCGAGGGCCTCGTCGACCTTCCCGTTGTTGAAGGACGCCCACCCGAGCGCGGTCGTTACCGCGGCGGTGTCGTATCGGGCCAGCCCCGGGTCGCCGGCCGGTGTGGTGCGGGCAACCGTGGCCGTCGCCTCCGGCGTCGCCGGGGCACTATCGCGGATATACCCCTCCTTCCGGATGAAGTCTGTCAACGCCGCTCCGATCAGCTTGTTGGCATCCAGCGTCAGGTGCACCGTGTCCGTGAAGAAGTTCTCGTACCCGACGATCCCGTTGGCGCTGGCGGCCTTGAGCAATCCGTAGACGTCAATCAGCGCGATCTGATGCTTCCTCGTGAGCCTGTCGAGGATGTCGTTCAACTCCAGGTCCTCCGCCGGAAACCTGCTTTCATATTCCCGCCGCGCCTCTTCGTAGTGTCCCAGCTCTTCGAGACAACGGCCCTGGTACAACAGGAGCAAACTGTCGTGGCAGGTGGGGCAGAGTCCTCGCACGCGCTCGAAGTCACGCAACGCCTCTTGCCACTTCCCTTCCTTCATATTCTGGATCCCGTTCGCATAGTTGAGACCCCACGCGCGCTTCGCCTCTTCCCCGAAGCTCTTGCTCGAGATCGTGACGGGCGGGATCGACAGGACATCCCTGAACTTGGGATTCATCGCGTTTCGCAGGAAGGCTATCTTGATGCCGTTCCGCCGGGCCGCTTCGATCATCCGCTCGACGTTTTGTTCGAAGATCGAGGAGACCTCGGCACTCGATATCGGGATCACGCCGACTCTCAGGATCGATTTCAAGACGCGTTTCGCCCGGGTTTCATTGAGCTGCCCCGCGTCTTGCTGCTCGTCGACGATCGGAGGCACCGCCAGGTAGTCGAACGACTTGAAGGTGGTTCTGGAAAAGGGCGCTGACAGGATCCCCTCAATCATTGCCCCGGCGTACGAGGTCTGCCGCGGCCCCAGGGCGAGACTCACCACCGACACATAGGTCTCGTACGTGAGGTAGAGCAACCTGCTCCTCGACATCCAGTGCAAGAGTCGCGCTCGGAAATGTCCACGCTTCAGTTCCCAGTAGTGAAAACGTGCATCTCTGGTCTCGTTCTGGCCGGTATACACAACGAGCAGATCGGGTTGGTAGGCGGCCACTTCCTCCAGGATCTGGAGGACGCGCAGGGGATTCCGTAGGTGGTGGAGCCGCCCAACGTGAACACCCGGTAGGTGTTCGCAGACTTCTGAGCCGGAAACCTCTGCGTGATGCTGCTCCGGCGCGGAGCAGGGACATAGAACCGGCCCTCGCCGGGGATGTCGCGCAACTCGAAGACCGGCTGCGCCCCTTCGAACCCGAAGAACGGATCCGGCCTCGTCGCCGGGTTCCCGTACCCCACGACGCGCAGGATCAGCTCCGCGCCGAGCAGGAACGACACGACCGCGATTACCAGTCTGACGCGGGGAGCGGGGATGTGTTTCATGGGGAGCCGGGCAACAGCGGGATGCGGCCAGGGAAGCCGGACCAGAATCGCGCGAATCCCGGAGTGCACGGCCCTGGTCTCCCGGACCGTTGCGCGCCGTATCCTCCCGCCAAATGCCGAACGAGGTGATGGTCAGAAGGACGGGATGAACGACAGACGCGGCCCTGCAGCGGACCTAGACCGCACGCCAACGTCCGGATAAGGTTCATTTGGGATCGCCCTCGACCTTGGCAGGCGTCTCCAGAAGAGGCCCGGCGCGCTCGAATCGGTATAGTTCCACCGGAGATGCGCCGGAATCGTTGCCGGCGTAGACCCGCTGAAAACGAGGGGTGTCGCTCTGCCGGAAGTTCCCGAGGAAAGGGAACGCGCTGAGCCTGCGGTGCTCGAGAAACACGTAATCGATATCGTTCAGTTCACAGTATCGGACGAGGCCCCGATAGTCGGTATGGGGCAGCGCAACGTTGGCCGCGTCGGCCAGGTAGCTGAAGTAATTGGTCCTGGCGGCGATCCGTGGCCTCCGGTGGAGATTCGCCTCAACATCCTGTCGAATGGCGACCAGCGGTCCGGCGACATCGCGAGGGGAGAACTCGCGACCGGAGGCCGGCAGCGAGACGTGTGGCATCCCCCGCCACGTCCACGACATAGAGGATTCCGACCCCTTCCAGCAGCATCATCAGCGGCCCCACGATCGCGAGATACTTCGGCGCCCACGCCGTGACATAGGCGAGCGGCGCAAAGAGAGTGGCGCCAAGAAAGCCCAGCACGAGAAACAGTTCATACAAGCGCCCCGCCTTAAAGAGTGACAGCAACCCGAAGGCGAAGAAGACGATTCCGAGCGCACCGAGGAACCCGCTGAGATGGTAGTTGTAAACGGCCATCACGTTGAGCGCAAACTGTCTGGCTACCTGCTTCAGCATGTTCGCGGACTGGAGGTGCCGAAAGGCCTCAGGGTGCGTCTGGACGAACGCCAGGTTGACTTCCTTCGGGCTGTAATCCAGTCCGTATATCTTCGCCTCCGACGATGCGCCGTCGGAAGTATCCAGGATCGCCGTCCAGACCTGGCGGCCGTTGATCGCCCATGTGCCCATCTTCTGGCTGACCTGCCAGACTTGCACGGATGCGAGCAAGGCAAACCCGAGCACGAACACGAGCGCCCAACTCCAAAGCTGATGGAGGCGGTAGCGCGCCTGACGGAAGAAGAAGTGGACGAATTGCATGACCGGGATCGCAGCCAGGAAGACGAGACCTTCGGCCCGGGTGAGGAACGCAAGACCAAACAACAACCCCAAGAGGAGTCCGGTCCACTTGGTCGGATTCTCATATTGAAGCCAGAACGCCCAGAAGCTCAAATAGACGAGACCGATGTAGGACGGCTCGGTGATGGGTGTGAACGAGAGCAGAATGAGGACCGGATTGAGGCTCATGATCAGGAGCCCGAGCGCGGCCGCCTCCAGGCTCGTGAAACGCCTTGCGATACCCAGGATGGCGGCGAACACGCCGAGACTGAAAACGAGCGAACACAACCTCGCGCCGGTCTCGACGGATGACACCGGGAGGCTGAACAGCGCACCGAGAAAGGGGAACAGAGGGGCGTCATCGACGCCGAGGCCCCTCAGAAAGCCCGTGAAATCGAGCTTCGCCAGGGCCTGCACTTCCATGAGGTATCGAACGCTGTCATGGTCCTCCAGCCCCGTGCCGTTCCTCCACGACAGGAGTCTTGGCAGGAGAAAAATGATCAGCAGGATGAAGATGCGTAGGCCGCCGGCGCGGAAAGAATTATCGGTCCCGCTCGACGTGGAGGGCTCCGGATCTTGGTCCGTGCGCGGCGGTATGGCAGACATGTCCCGCCGTAAAAACCCGCGATACCGTGCCACGAATTCACTACTCATTCAGACTTGGTCCGTGTCCAGGATCCCGAGAATCATGCGGTCCTTCTCATCGGGTCGGGCCTGGCAGGAGCCAAGTCCTCGTACTGGTCAGCCTCGGCGCGCCTGACGACTCATGCGCTCCAGCGCCTCGGGATGGGCCGGCAGCTCAGATATCCTGCGGGCCAGCCCGCCCACGTCTCCGGGGACACGAGGTAGCCGTTGACTCCACTCCTTACGATCTCCCGACGGTCCCAGAGGTAGTTGTCAATGCTACACCAAAAGAAGATGCCAGTTCCACACACATCCTTTACAAATCGCTGGTCCTGATCTCCGTAGGCAGAACGAGTTGTGGGGAAGCTAAGCTGAAGAAGAATTCAAGCGCTTTGTTCACCACGGAGACACGGAATACACGGAGGACCCTGATGCCTCCGTGAAATCTCCGTGGACTGGGTGTCTCCGTGGTGAAAGAGGACGTCTTGGCGCTGCAGGGTCACTGTCCGAATCGCAGACAAATCTCTCGCTGATATTGACAGGTGACCGTGAATGAAGGATATAGAAGCTTCCTCAATCCAACTTGTATAAACTCTGCCAGTCGATGTCCTTCTCGATCGGAGGTTGCTCGGCTTTCTCGAGCAGGTAAGACCCAACAACCAGGTTGTCCATCTCAGTGCGCATGAAGCATAAATATGCATCCCGGGGAGTACAGACTATCGGTTCTCCTCGCACGTTAAAACTTGTGTTGACTACCACCGGACAACCCGTGAGCCGGTAAAACTCCTGGAGAAGCTCGTGATAAATGGAATTGGTCTCCGTATGTACCGTCTGCACCCGGGCGGAATAGTCTACGTGAGTAACAGCGGGAATGTCCGAGCGCGGGACATTGAGCTTCTCTATGCCAAACAGCCGATTCTGGTCTTCTGTCATGAAAATCCGCCTCCCCTTCCGCAGGGGCGCCACGAGAAGCATGTATGGAGAATCCTGGTCCAGATCGAAATACTCGCTGACGTGCTCTCGGAGCACGCTTGGGGCGAAAGGCCGAAAACTCTCGCGAAACTTGATCTTGAGATTCAGTACGGATTGCATCTTCTTGGAACGCGGATCACCAAGAATACTGCGGGAGCCGAGCGACCGAGGGCCGAATTCCATGCGACCCTGGAACCATCCAACCACTTTCTCCTGAGCCAGGAGTTCAGCGGTTCGACTGGTTAGCTGCTGTCGCGAGCACTCTGTGTATTTAGCCCCAATCGAGTCAAGGCAATTTCGGATTTCAGTGTCGGAAAAGGCAGGCCCTAAGAGGCTCCCTTTCATGCTGTCTCCCTCTGCGGGATTTCGTTCGTGGCCAAGAACCTTGTGATGAATCAACAAGGCCACGCCCAAGGCTCCCCCGGCGTCCCCCGCGGCAGGTTGAATCCAGAGCCGTTTAAACGGGCCCTCTCGCAGAATACGACCGTTACCGACGCAATTCAGGGCAACTCCTCCGGCCAGGCACAGATTCTCCATCCCGGTTTCCCGGTGAACGTGCCGTGCCATCCGCAGCATGATTTCCTCGGTAACCATCTGGATTGAAGCCGCGATGTCCATCTCACGCTGTGTTACCTGGGATTCAGGTTTTCGTGAAGGCCCCATGAAGAGTCTGTCAAATGCCCCATTGGTCATCGTGAGGCCGTGGAGATAGTTAAAATACTTCATGTTGAGTTTCAAAGATCCGTCATCCTTGAGCTCGACAAGCTTGTCCAGAATCAGGTCCGCATACTTGGGTTCCCCGTAAGGAGCGAGGCCCATCAGTTTGTATTCCCCTGAATTGACTTTGAAACCCGTGTAGTAAGTAAACGCAGTGTACAGCATCCCAAGGGAGTGCGGGTAATGAAGCTCTGCCAGGAGCTGCAGGTCGTTGCCCTTGCCTATGCCATAGGACGACGTGGCCCATTCTCCCACCCCGTCCATTGTGAGCACTGCAGCATCCTTGAAAGGAGAAGGATAGAAAGCGCTGGCGGCGTGCGACTCGTGGTGTTCGGAGAAAAACATCACCCCCTGGTAGTCACCCAACTCCCGGCGGATTATGTTTCTGGTGAACAGCTTCTCCTTCAACCAGACCGGCATCGCGGTCATGAAGGAACGCCAACCTCTGGGCGCCACACCCAGATAATTCTCCAGGATACGTTCAAACTTCAGAAGCGGCTTATCGTAAAATCCCACATAGTCAATGTCCTTGGACGAGTGTAAGCCACCCTCTCTCAAGCAATAGTCTATCGCATGTTTTGGAAAACCCGAGTCATGCTTCTTTCTCGTAAAGCGTTCTTCCTGGGCCGCTGCAATGATTTCGCCGTCGCGCAACAGGCACGCCGCGGAGTCATGGTAGAAGCCAGATATGCCCAAAATCGTAACCGTCATCGATGCTGGTTCTCCGGTTGATTCCGTCCCGAGACCGTTAGCGTTCTAAACTCAGAACTGATTCTCATAAGATTTCGGGTCAAAGGGTTTGGTCTCCTTGCGAATCCAGTAGCTTCTGCTGCCATCGTGCAACTCGCGATCAAGAGGATCACGAATGAGCCTCCTGACCAGACCTATTGGCGCAAAAACCGCATAGAAGAGAAAGCTCAGGATGACGCGGGTGTTGATCCACGAAAGAACCGTTGCCAGACCCAACCATATTCGCTCGACCGGTTTCAGTATGGCGGGCAGAAACAGTCCGAAAACAAAAAGCGCCGCCGCAAGCGTCCAAAGCGCCTTCGGGGCAATCGTGTGACCTCGATAGGCGCTTATCGCTCCGAGGATCGCAAAACCGATTGCAACCGTGAGCCCAAAGCGTCTAAGCCGCCGGTTCGAAAGATCTTCTACCGCCAGGTTGCTCGGATCAGGCAAAAGGATTCTCCATTTAGAAAATGGCGTAAATAAAAGGCGCCACGGCGGAACCCTGTGCGAAGAAGATAAGAGCGCCCAGAAGAACCAGCATTGCGATGATGGGAGTGAGCCACCATTTCTTGCGCGCGCGCACAAACACCCAGATTTCTGAAAGCAAAGAGAGAGTTGGATTCTTCATGTGAACTTATCTCCAAACGGCCGGAAAGATTCCTCCGTTTCCGCGAATCTCAAATTTGGTGTTAACTTCCCGCAATTGTGCGGTCAAGCTTTGATACGCAGGTTCCAGGGTCATGAGCGAAGCGGTCTCATGCCCGTTTCCTGTCCAACGTGAATGAGATCCTCGGGGGCAATTTCATTCTTCAATCGCTTCGATTCCGCTTTAGCCCGCGGTTGCGCGTCTGGATGGTTGCATTCCGGAATTTTCGCGGCCTGAAACACGGAGGAGAAGGTGCTCAGATAGAGATGTCTATCCAGGCGGAGCGCCGTACGGTGTTTCTCAAACCCGATGGCCGTCGTTCGGCCATCGAAATTCAATGAAGTTGTAGAATGCGGGGAGGCACGCTACGGCCGATTCAAATCCAAGCTGCCATTTCTCAGAACTTCACGCAATCCTCCGCTCTTCGAGTTTCAGCTATGATCGACAAAGCGGCCGGAACGGCACTAAATCTCACAGACGGTCGTCATTCTCGCAAACAGCCCGGAGTTTTTCAATTGGCCGTAGGTAGTAACCGGATCGGTTAATCCAAAAAGAGTACCCGGAAGCTCCCTTAGTGTACACGGCCATAAATACGGTAACGTATTCCGACACGCCTATGGGTCGAAGCTCTTCCAACCCCGAAGGGGTGTGAGGAAATTAGCCAGGGGTGAGCGCTTTTTGCGAACCCCTGGATACACCACAACAACAAGCCTAGCCCGCCCTGGAGGGGCGGAAGGACTGGAGTTCAGGCTCAAATCTTGAGTGAACAAATTCCGGCTGCCCCTGCCGGGGCGCGTTGGTCACGTAGGCTTTGTTCCTCGCTCACCCCCGGCTAATCTTCGTGGCATGGCCGTCCCGGCCATGACTGACTTAGATCGTTTCCTGACCGGCTCCTCACGGGCGGGACGCCCGTGCCAGTGCCTCGTCGTGGCTAATTTCCTTTCGCCCCGCTGGGGCGGAACACGGTACCCGTATTTATGAAATCATGTACTTGGTTCAGGATCTCCTGGCCTACCGGAAAATCATGTGGCCCCAACGTTTCACAGAATTGTTCATTCTCCGTCCGGATGGCGCCAGTATATTTCCTGGACTCATTAAGTCTATAACCGCCTGTGCTTGAATATGTTAGGCAGGGACGCACCGGCGACGCGACATTTCTTCATAGCTTGTGATCTCCGAGTCTGGCCTTTCGAACTAACCCCAGAGACTAGTACCCCCTGGTAATTGAAAGCAAACAAAGGAACCCCGATAATACGATCCCTAAGGTGGTTGATTAGCGAATGGCAGAAAACAGGATGACTCCCGCAACGCGAGAAGGATTTTGGTTCTACCCTCCAGTATCCGGAGAGACCGACCAGATGCAACCGCGGCAAGACTTGAATCGAGGGACCCACCTGAAAGCTGTTCAGAGCAACGCGCTGAAAGTAAGCTAAGCTCAAACACTTCAATCTCTTACGAAGAACAACGGATGGGACTAAAAGGGCGGAGCTTTGCGCTTCATCCGATTCCTCCTCCCGATCTCTTCAGTTTTGAATACCGCAAACTACCCTACTTGGCTTCTGACCCGGCTTCCATTATGAGCTTGCAGCAGGAAACGAACGGTCCTCTTCCGCAAGCGGACGCGGCCGAGCCGAAAAAGAAACTGCTTTATCTGGCCGTCTGCGACCCGGACCTCGAGGTCACCGGGGCGACCGTGCGCATGGGAGCCTTTGTCAAACACCTGGCCGGATTCTACGACGTGTCGCTTGTGCACATGACGGGCTCCGGTTATCGAGTCGATCCCGAGGTCGAGTCCAGGTTCCGGGACCACGACAACCGGCTTGGGGTGGCCCTGCGAGAGCGAGTCGAATTCTCGCAGCCGGGTTATTTTCTCTTCAGCCCCGAGCTCTACCGCAAGGCCGACCGGCTGCTCCGGAATACGCGCTTTGATTACCTGCTGGCGGATTACGGTCTCGCCGCGGTCTACGGAAGGATTCTGGCCAGCCGTCACCGGATCCCGCTGATTTACTGCTCCATGAACGTGGAGTATCGCATGTACCTGGAGCAGAGCCGATACGATTTCCGCCGCGCGCTGCTGACACCCTACGTCTACTGGGCGGAACGATCGGCCTGTCGCGCCGCCCGATTGGTAGTCGCCATCTCGGAAAATGACCGTCGTGAATACGAGAAGTGGATCCCGGGGGAAAAGATTGAAGTGGTCCCCCAGGGATTTGAACCCGAGTTGTCACATCCTCACTATGAACCCTCCCCGGATGCGCGGCCTGTCGTGTTGTTCGTTGGCAATTTCCGCAGCGAACACAACCGGCAGGCCGCGCGCAAGATCGTGAAAGACATCCTGGGGCCGGTGGCGCAGGCGCGGGTGGACGTGAAGTTTCAGCTGGTGGGGGCCTCCCCGCCCGAGGATTTGAAGGGCCCCAACGTGGAGTGCCCCGGCTTTGTCGATGACCTGGCGCCGTATTTCCGCCGCGCGAATCTCGTCATTGCGCCGATGCCTTTCGCGCACGGCATGGCCACGAAGATCATCTGCGGGCTGGCGTTCGGCAA
This sequence comes from Acidobacteriota bacterium, assembly GCA_003225335.1. Taxonomy (GTDB): domain Bacteria; phylum Acidobacteriota; class UBA6911; order UBA6911; family UBA6911; genus Gp18-AA60. The sequence continues at coordinate 9,964 of QHZE01000281.1, read as the reverse complement.
GACCGTTCTGACCACGCCCGAGGGCGCCGGGGCGATCCCGAGACGATACCGGCAACTGGTGGTGGCGCCGCTCGACCAGTTTGCCTCAAAGATACTCGAGCTGTTATCGACCCGCCCCCCGGTCGATGCCTCGCAATTCGAGCTTATTTCCGAGGACTTCGGCTGGCCCAGCCTGATATCCCGCCTCTGTCAGAGAATCGAACATTCGTGTGGGAAATAAGGGGACAGTCGCCTCTTTTCGCCCGCGAGAATCCCCGCAACGGCGCGAGCGAAAAACAGGTGACTGTCCCAGTATTTCCAACTGCAGGAGAATCGTAGAGCTATGAAACGCAAGGCACTGATCACCGGAATAACCGGGCAAGACGGATCCTACCTGGCAGAGTTGCTGCTGGAAAAAGGCTATGAAGTGCACGGCATGGTCCGGCGCGTCGCGATCGAAGACCCGGAGCACAGGCTTTGGCGCATCCGGCACATTCTCGGAGAGGTTGAGTTGCAGCCCGCCTCGCTGGAGAGCTATCCGAGCGTATTCCGGGTGATGGCGAACGTGCGGCCGGACGAGATTTACCATCTGGCGGCCCAGAGCTTCGTCAGCTACTCATTCGAGGACGAGTTCTCCACGCTCAACACCAACATCAACGGGACCCATTACATGCTGGCCGCGTTCCGCGAGGTTGTGCCTGGCTCCCGGTTCTATTTCGCGGGTTCGAGCGAGATGTTCGGCGAGTCCGCGGTGATTCCCCAGAACGAAGAGACGCCCTTCCATCCGCGCTCGGCCTACGGCATCTCAAAGGTTGCGGGGTTCGAACTGACCCGGAACTACCGCGAGGCCTACGGGCTGCACGCGTCGTGCGGGATTCTCTTCAATCACGAGAGCCCGCGGCGCGGGTTCGAGTTCGTCACGCGGAAGATCACGTCTCATGTGGCGAAGATCAAACTGGGGCTCGCCAAAGACCTTAAGCTTGGCAACCTTGACGCATACCGCGACTGGGGTCATGCGCAAGAGTATGTTCGGGCGATGTGGCTGATGCTCCAGCAAGACGAACCGGACGACTTTGTGATTGCGACCGGAAAGACGCATTCGGTGCGCGAGTTCCTGGAGATGGCTTTCGGCCATGTCGGGCTCGATTACCGGGAACATGTTTCTGTGGATCCCCAGCTGTACAGACCGGCCGAGGTCAGCCGGCTCATCGGTGACTGCTCAAAGGCAAGACAGGAATTGGGGTGGACGTATTCCCAGTCTCTTTCCGGCCTCGTCCGCGAGATGGTGGACGCAGATCTCGAGTATCTTAAGGGACAGAAGGCTGCATACCTGGCGCCCAGCCTTTGACGGGGACCAGTGGCGCCCCGCATCGCGGGGCCCTGCTTTCGTTTACATACTCAGTGTCCCGTTGAGCGGGACGCTACACTTGGCAATTTTCTCACGCGTTCTCACGCAGCGAGGGGCATAGGCGATTATGTTAGAACAGGTGAAAGAGATTCCCTCCGTAATCCGGGATCTGTACGAGAATCACGTCACGAAGCATTTCAAAGTGATTGCTCCGACCGTGCTGCACGTCAACGTGAACCTGCGCTGCAACACGAAATGCGCGATGTGCAACATTTGGGAGCTCAAGTCACCGCAGGCCCTGAGCCTGGAGCACTTTGAGAAGATCTTCTCCGATCCCGTCTACGCGCGCATCGAGTATGTGATTCTGGCGGGCGGCGAGCCGACGCTCCGGAACGACCTTCCCGAGATCGTCGAACTGATACACAAGCACATGCCCCGGCTCAAGAAGCTGATGATTCCCTCGAACGTGATCAGCCGGCCCAGCATCCAGAAACAGTATCCGCGCATAGCGCGCTACTGCGGCGACCATGGGATTCGTCTGACGTTCGGCGTGTCGCTGGACGGCGTGGGAGAGACGCACGACAAGATCCGCGGTGTGAAGGGCGCCTTTGAGAAGGTGATGGAAAACATCCAGTTGATGAAGCAGATGCAGAAGGAAACGCCCTTCAATATGAGCATCGACCCGACGATTTTTTCCATGAACGTGCACGAGATGCAAAAGCTGAAGGACCTGGCGGAAAGGCTGGACATGCCCATCACGTTCCAGGTCTCCGCGGTCGCCGACGATTACTACCATAATGCCGGCATCGAAGAGGTGCTGAAAATAAATGACGAAGGGCGCAAGACCCTGGTCGATTTCTTGAAGCGCCGCGTGGCTGAATCATCGCTGTTTGACGCCCTGGCCTGCTACTACACCGATGTCGTGGAGCATCACGAGGGCGCGCCGACGCGAGCCCTGCCCTGCCCGTTTGCCGATCAGGGGCTGCTCCTGAATCCCGACGGATCGCTGCAGTACTGCCACAACAGCCGTCCGATCGGCAATGCGCTGGAAAAAAGCTCCAGCGAGATCTATTACGCGCCGGAAAACGTGATCTATCGGGATTCGGTCCGGAAGGACACCTGTCCCACCTGCCGCATGTCGTGCTTGTTCTTCGTCAGTTTGCGCAAGGAAGCCTTTCCCTTCCTTTTCTTTGTCTTGAAAAGGATGTTCGGCGTCCAGCGCTTGCGCTGGCGGAAGCCTCGAAAGGCCAGGACCTCCCCCGGCGGCGGGCCCAAACCGGCGTCCGTCACGACCTCAAATTCAGCCGAGGAGACATTCCCTCGTGTTTAGAGAAGTCGACGGGACTCGTCTGCGCCGCGTGCTCATCGTCTGCTACGACTTCCCGGGGATCTGGGGAGCGGGAGTCATACGGACATATCAGCTGGCCAAGGAGCTGCCCTCGTTCGGGTGGGAGCCTGTGATTCTGACGGCGCAACAATGCCCGCCGGAGGAGGCAGGAAACATTGAAACATCCGATGGCCGTTTGAACTCTCCGGTAATTGCCCAATTACGCTCGAGGCTTCTGGTGCCGTATGAGACCTACCATCACGTGCTGACCGAAGAAGAACGGAACGGCGCGGCTCCCAAAAACGGCGCTTTAAGGCAAATGGTGAAAGCCGTCACTCAACTCGCAGTTCCGGATGGGAAGATTGGTTGGGTGCCGGCGGCCGCAAAGCGCGCTCGTCAGATCGCCCACGACCGCCCGTTTGAGATGTGTTTTTCCGTCTCGCCACGGCCGACTTCGCACTTCGTGGGCTGGAGGGTGGCCCGATCCCTGGGGATTTCATGGGTGGCCGATTACACGCTGCCGTGGAGCGACGCGCATTGGCTTACAGCGCGGCCCCGTCCTGTTGCGTGGCTCGATCGCCAACTGGAACGCAGCGTCGTGCGCGCGGCAAACCACATCACCGTCGCCTACGCGGACATCGCGCACAGTATCTGTGGCCGTTTCGGCGCCCAGTGGGAACGGAAGGTTTCCGTCATTCCGACCGGATTTGCCGAAGACATGTTCGACGGGGAGACCCCACCCGAGCCATCCAAGTTCACCATTCTTTATCCGGGGCATCATTTTTGCGAGGAGGGGCGGTATGGCGAGTGGTTTCTACGAGCCATCGACGCCTGGATCGGCTCCAACCCTGGATTGCAGGATAAAGTGGAGTTCGTCTTTACAGGGAAACTGGATCCCGCACTGCTGCGCGAGCGGGCTCTTATGGCGCATCCCGAGGTGATTCGTGTGGAGCCGTTGATCTCGCATCGGGCGTGCATTCAGGCGATCCGCTCTTCGGACGTGTGTGTTGTCAATACAGTGAGGAATCGGATCCCCGGCAAGGTTTACGAGTGCATGGCGGCGGGAAAACCGGTCCTCGCTCTCTCCGGCCCGGGCTCGGATCTGGAAAGCCTGATGCGTGGCTATCCCAAGGGTTTTGCAGTTTCGCCCCGGGATATCCGGGGGATAACAAATTTTCTACAACAGGCAATTCAACGCGGGCGTTCAGAGGGATCAGGGCGAAGCGGAGCCGACAAATCGGTTGAGATGTATTCTTCCAGGAAGGGAGCGCAGAGGCTCTCCCGCATCTTCGAAGATCTGTTGCGCTCCGGTGGCGCTCGTCGCGGGTCGCAACTGTGAAGCTCGCAGGAGAAAGGGTCGACTTGGAGCCAAAGGGTATTTCAGCGCGCGCCATGTTAATGATGCTGAGCAAAGCTGTCTCGCACGCATGCTTCTTGCTCATCGCCGTGGTCTTGGCGCGTTCCCTGGACCGCACGGAGTTCGGCACATTCAACCAGGTGTGGCTCGTCAACAAGGCGCTGATCTATCTCTTCGCGATGGGATTGCCGGTTAGCGTCTATTACTTCTTGCCGCGACTGGTCGAATCGAAGAGAAAAGGTTTTATTCTTCAGACGATGCTCAGCCTGGCGATCCTGGCTCTTCCCTTTTCGATTTCGATGTACGTGTTGGCGGACACGGTAGCCGCATATTTCCATAATCCCGCACTTGCGCACTATCTGCGCCTGTTTGCCGTCTATCCTCTGATGGCGCTGCCAACCGTCAGTACCGACGCCATTTTGATCAGCCTCGGCCGGACAAGAAATGCGGCGATGTTCGAAATCGTCACCAAGATCGCGATGATCGCGGTTGTGGCGGCAGCCGGGATTGTAGGACATCGGCTCGATTGGGTTTTCGAGGCGCTTATCCTCCACGCCCTCGCGCAATTGGCTCTGGCCCTTTGGATGATGTGGCAGCCGGTGCGCGCAATAAAGTCGCACTTTTCCTTTGCGGACCTGAAATCGCAAATTGCGTATGCGATGCCATACGGGATTTCGGATGTTGTGGGGGTTTTGAACTATCAAATGGACAAAGTGTTGATGGCCCTCTTCTATCCCCCCGCGGTCTTTGCGCTCTATGCGGCAGGCGCCTTTGAAATCCCTCTTGCCGGGATCACGTCAGTCCCCGTGCTGTCTGTGACCATGGCTGAGTTTACGAAGAGATTCGCGTCGGGGGACATCGAAGGGTTTCTGAAATTGTGGCATGAGTCCATGCTGAAGCTTGCGCTGCCGATTTTTGCCGTGGCCGGCTACCTGGCGGTGTTTGCCGAGCCGGTCGTAACGGGCCTGTTTTCATCGCAATACGCTGCCAGCGTGTGGCCCTTTCGAATCTATCTCCTTTTCTTGCCCCTGCGTATAACGGCCCTCGGGCAGGTGCTCGCCTCGTTGGGCGCGACGAAATTCGTTCTCACAGCGATAACGGCGGCGCTGATCCTGAACACGGTCCTGGGGTTTGTCCTGATCCACAGTATAGGGTGGGTAGGCCCCGCCCTGTCCGCGGTGTGTAGCGGATATTTGTTCGCGACATTGGTAATGGTTCAGATTCAGAAGCGCTTGAAAGTCGGTTTCGACCAGCTCGTCCCTTGGAAGGCACTCGGCCGAGTCGGCCTTACGGCGGTGCTTGCGGCTTCGGGCTCTTTGCCTGTCATGCTTCTTCAAATCGGTCCCGTATGGAAGCTTGCCGCGGGTTTTGCGATCTACGCGGCGATCTATCTGACGGGCAATCTGAAAACAAATGCGATCACACGAAGCGACATCGAGACCGTGCGGAGCTGGGTATCGGTAACATCCAGATCGGTAGCCGGAAGACGAGTGTTGCAGACTGGAACTCATGAATAGTCATTGGGACCTACTCCGTTACAAACTGCGGCACGTCGGACTGCGCAACACGCTCCGAGTGGCCTATCTGGACCTATCCGAGCATTTGCTTTATAAGATGGCGAAGCGGTTCCCTTCGGTCTCCATCTCGCCCCGTTCCATTCAAATCGAATGCACGACGCGCTGCAATCTGAAGTGCGAGTTCTGCGAGCTCTCCTATTGGACGGAGAAGCCGTCCGACCTGAAACTTGCCAATATGGAGAAGATGGTCGCGCACTTGCCCAACCTGAAACGTCTCGATCTGACCGGCATCGGTGAGTCCCTGATGAACCGCGAGTTCTTCAAGATAGTCGAATTCCTGAAGTCGCGCGGCGTCTATGTCACCCTCAACGACAACTTTACCCTCATGACCGAGAGCGTCGCGCGCCGCATCGTCGAGCTTGGCGTCGATCAGATCTTTCTGTCCCTGGATGGCGCGACCAAGGAAACCTACGAGAAGATCCGCGCCGGCGCCAATTTTGAAAAGGTCCTTCAGAACGCCCGCGGCCTGGTGCGCATCAAACGAGAAATGCGGAAGTGGCAGCCGGAAGTCAAGATTAACGCCGTTGTCTGCTCGGCGAACTACCACGAGCTTTCCGGGATTGTGGAACTGGCGCACGAGATAGGCATCGGCATGGTTCAGTTTGTAAATGTGATGACCTTCGAAAACACGACGAGTCTCGATACGCAGCGAGTGAAACGTGAGGTCACGGAAAAACTCGAAGCGGCGCGCAACCGGGCGCGGCAGCTCGATGTGGTGGTCAAAGCCGAGCTGTTTGAGAAACTCCCCGTGCGGCAGTGCGATTTTCCATGGAAGAGAAACTTCGTGACGTACGATGGCCACGTGCATCCCTGTTGTCATACAACCCAGACGGGGGACCGAAAGGCTCAGAATCTTCGCAGCTTCGGCAATCTAATCGACAATTCGTTCGACGAGATTTGGAATAACGAAGGATATACGACGTTTCGAGAGAAGATGCCGGAAGGGATTTTGCCCTCCCAATGCGGGAATTGTCCCAGATATTGCGGCAAGCAGGATAGCCCGACGCATCAGATTGAAGTTTGAGCATCTGCGATCTATGAACGCCAATAAGGTACGCAGGAAGAACGAGGGGCTGCCCAGAGTTGGGGTTGTGATTCTCAACTATAACGGCAAGGAGATGGCCGAAAGCTGTCTGCGAAGCGTCATGGAGTCGACCTACGCCGGGAAGGACGTCATCCTCGTTGACAATGCCTCCACCGACGGATCGGCGGCCTATTTGCGTACGCGCTTTCCTGACGCCCTTGTTTCGGAGATGTCGAAGAACCGCGGCGCGGCAGGGGGCCGGAACTATGGCTTTCATGAAGACGTTCGCCGTAGCAACGACTACATACTTTCGCTCGACAATGACACACGCGTTGACGCTCTTTTGATTGAGGAGCTGGTTGCGGTGGCTGAATCTGACCCGCGCGTCGGAGTGCTGGGCCCGAAGACATACGCAGATGACGGATCCGGCAGACTTCAGTGCGCGGGCGGGCGCATCACCTATATGGAAAACGTGACTGCCGAGCAGGGGTCGGGAGAAATCGATCGCGGCCAGTACGACGAGATCGTAGACGTGGATTACATTCCGGGCTCCGGTTTTATGGCGCGGCGAGAGGTCTTCGAACGGCTGAACTTTGTGGACGAGAATTTTCACGGGGGTGGGCACGAAGACACCGATTTTTGCAAGCGGGCCGTCCAACTGGGATATCGCGTGGTGTACGTCCCAAGTGCCGTGATGTGGCATCGCGGCTCGGCGACCTTCGGCGGCTACACCGCCCAGAGGAAGTACTGGGAAGCAATTAATTCCGTTTACTTCGTCCGCAGACATGGAAAGCCCAAGGACTGCATGAAGTATGCATTTTTTGCCGGCTTTGGACTCATTTACGCCTTCATCGTACAGTCTCTCCGAGGCAACCAGAAAGCGGTTTTTGCCAAGGCACGTGGCATCTGGCATGGACTGCACAAACCCGTAGCCTAGTTTCTGGCGCGAAACTAGCCCCGCAGGGGCGACTCAGGAAAGCCCAGGGCGCAAGCCCTGGGAACAAGGACAGTAACAACGGAAGCCCCGAAGGGGCGATGCAGTGGGTCCCGGTACCAAAGACGTGCCTTATGACGAGCATTTATCTGGAGTTGAGACCGAACTCCCTGCGCCGCCCTTTCAGGGCTTTCCGCAATTTGGACCTTGAACCCAGGGCTTGCGCCCTGGGCTGTCCTGCTGGACCCCTTCGGGGTCCTTGGTTTCGCGCCAGAAACTAGCTAGCGCTTCCCGTTCGGAAAGCTCTTCCAGTCCTGGCTGGCGCGGCCGTTCAGGTCCCACTCGACTTTGCCTGCCCGCAGCGTCATTTCGCATACGATCAGGCTCCTGCCCGTGTATTTCGCGCCGCCGGAATCGACGAGCCCGAAGCTGCCGCGATCCACATGCGGATTACGTCCGCGAGCGGCGAGCCGAGGTTCAGAAGCTTCGACATGACATGGATCATGTCCTTCATGCCCGCGTTCATGCTGTTGATGTGCAGGTCCGTCGATATCGAATCCGGATGGAAGTGTTCCGCGTAGGCCGGCACGGCCACGTACCAATAGAAACTGCCCGCGCCGTGGCCGATGTCGAAGATGATGCCGCGCTTCCGGCCGGCTTCCATGGCCGGATTCAGCTTGCCGCCCGGCAGCAATTCCTCGCGGCGGCCCGAATAACAGTGCGTATAGATGTCGCCCGGCCGCAGCTTATCGAGAAACAGAGTGCGGATATTGCGCTTCTCGTTGATGCGGCCGAAGTCCACCATCACGGGCAGGCCCGTCAGGTTGCCGGCCGTCACGGCAGCGTCGATCGATTCCCATGCCGGTCCCGCGTAGTGGGCGCTCTTGAAGCCGACAATGATGTCCGGGTTGGCCTTCGCCATCCTGGCCGCCGCCTCCGCATCCAACTCGGCCGGGTCGTCCTCTTTGCCGGTCAGCATGCCCGCGCCGGCGATATTCAGCAATGCGAGCACCCGGGTCTTGGCCCGCTTGATCACAGTGTCGCGGAATTCCGGAAACTCTTGCCAGCCGGTGGAGCCCGCATCGACCATTGTGGTCACGCCGCTGCGGAACGAGAAGGCATCGGGCTGTACGCCTTCGGTCGGCCCGTGCGGCCGGATCAGAAGGTGCGCATGCAGATCGATGAGGCCAGGCGTCACATATAGTCGTGCCACATCGATGGTCTTGGCAGCCGCAGAGGCGGGAATGTTCTCCGCCACGCGCGCGATCTTGCCGTTCGAGACTGCCACGTCCATAACGCGATCGATCCTGTTTTTCGGGTCGATCACATGACCGCCCTTCAGCAACAGGTCGTACCTTGTCTGCGCGCCCAGGGCGCAGACCAGGCCGAACACACCGAGGATGATGCGCACGTTCGCCACCATGTCAGAAGAGCAGCTTCAAGCCGAATTGAATGTCGCGGTTTTCGGTGCTGGTCGACGTGACGCTTCCGAACGATACAGTTCCGAACGTAGAAGCCGGATTGCTGAAGTTCGGATGATTCAGGAAGTTGAAGAACTCGGCGCGGAACTGCAGTTTCAGACGCTCTTTGATCGGGAAATTCTTGAACAGAGAGTAATCGATGTTGAACAGGCCCGGCCCATGCAGAACGTTGCGGCCCGCGTTGCCATAGACGTAGACGTCCTTAGGTGGAAGGGCGTACGCCGTTGCATCGATACAGTTGGCCAGGTGACCGTTTCCGCAGTTCGAGCTGGGCGCGTGAACCAGGTTGGGCCGAGCCGGGCCGCCGGCGGAGGTATTGGCAGTGTCAATCGAGCTGGCGACATTGAACGGCAGCCCCGTCTGCGCGATGAAGAGCGCGTTCATCTGCCACGCCCCGAACGCGCCTCTCAGAAAGGCGTTTGTGGTGTGGAAGATCGGGATTTCGTAAACCACGCCGCCCGTCAGGCGGTGGCGGATGTCCCAGTTGGCGTTGGCATAGTCGGCGCGCCAGTCATACGGGTTCATCGGCGCGCCGCCGCCATTCGAATCGGTGGTGACGTCCTGCGTATGCGACCAGGTGTAGCTGCCGCGGAACAGCAGGCCGCGGCTCATGCGCTGGCGCACGACCACGCTCAAGCCCTCGTAGTTGGCGATCTCGTCATTCTGAATCGTGCGGATCACGTTGAATAGACGGTTGGGCCGCCGCGAATTGACCAATCCGGGCCCGGGCGGCGGCGTGTTGTTGAAGTAGCTGCGGTCGAGGTGCATGGAGTGCGAACCGAGATATTGCAGCTCCAGTCCGCTGCCCCGCCACAGTTCCCGATCGATGCCGAAGCTCCACTGATTCATGTACGCCGTGGGCAGGTCGGGATTGTCCGTGATCACGTTGGGCGGAGTCGTTGACGGACCCGACGATCCAGTGGGATTGGCGAGCGTA
>QHZE01000721.1 GCA_003225335.1 Acidobacteriota bacterium | reverse complement strand
CTCCGTAACGCCTCGGCTGCGGGGTTTTGCTTGCCGATCGTTGACTTTGATAAACGGAAATGCTCGCTGAATCTTTTCCGGTTCACGCATTCTCAGGCCCGTTTCGTCTGCCTGCACTCCTATTTCGATGCCTCCGGCATGGCATTCGCACCTGCAAAACAGCCCGCCTGGTTACAAACACTGCAATCCTTCGCTGCATCCAACCAACGATTCCATGGATAGAGGGCGAATGCCGGAACCCACTCGATTAGACGAATTGCCCGCAGATGCTCGCGCCCGGCTGCGCAAATGGCCTAATCCGACATGGGTGTCTCCGATGCTGGCAACTTTGACTGAAGAGAGCTTCTCCCGCGAAGGATGGTTGTTTGAGCCTAAGCTCGACGGGGAGCGCTGCCTTGCCCTCAGGCATGGTCGCGCCGTGGATCTGTTTTCCCGGAATCAGAAAAGGCTGAATGAAAAATACCCAGAGTTGGTAAGCGCGCTTAAGATGCAGAAGCCTTCGACTTTTGTTTTGGACGGTGAGATTGTGGCTTTCGATAAAGGCGTCACCAGCTTCGCCAAACTCCAACCGCGCATGCAGGTTCAACGCCCGTCGGAAGAGCTTCGAGCGAGGGTTCCGGTGTGGTTTTACGCATTCGACTTGCTCAATGCCGAGACATACGACACGCGGCAGCTGCCCTTGCGATACCGCAAGGATCTGCTGCAAAGCACGATTGAATTCAAAGACCGGCTGCGATTTACTGAGCACCGCGAAACGGAAGGCGAAGCCTATTACAGAGAGGCTTGCAAGCAAGGTTGGGAAGGAATAATTGCCAAGAACGGCGACAGCGTTTATGTCTCGGCGCGCTCGCGCGATTGGCTCAAGTTCAAATGCATTAACGAGCAAGAGTTTGTCATTGGCGGTTACACGGATCCTCAAGGGAGTCGTACGGATTTCGGCGCCTTGCTGGTGGGCTATTATGAGCGCGGGAAATTAAAGTATGCGGGCAAGGTGGGAACCGGCTACGACAGCGTCACTTTGCGCCGACTAGGCAAGCAGCTCGCCAGCATCGAAACCAAACCGTGCCCATTTACCACTGACGCCCTGCCGAGTCGTGGCGTGCATTGGGTGAAGCCGAAGCTCGTAGCCCAAATCGGCTTTGCCGAGTGGACAGGTGCTGGGAAGCTCCGGCAGCCGCGCTTTCTCGGGCTGCGGTCCGATAAGAGTCCAGAAGAGGTGGTGCGGGAGAAATAGACCATGGCTGAGCGTGGCGAAACAATTCGGATTGGCAGCTACGACGTAAAGATTACCCGTCTAGACAAAGTTCTGTTCCCGGATGACCAAATCACCAAGCGTGATCTGATCAATTACTACCGGCGCATCGCTCCCTGGATGCTGCCGCACCTGCGAGGGCGACCCTTGACCTTGGAGCGTTTCCCGGATGGCATCGATAAGACACGGATCATTCAAAAGGCTTCGTCCTCATACAACCCCGCCTGGGTCAAGACGGTGACAGTCAAGAAAGTTGGGGGCACAGTTCGACACGTCGTGTGTGAAAACGAGGCCACGCTCGCCTACCTTGCGAATCAGGCCTGCGTTACCCCTCATATCTGGCTAAGCCGTTCTCACAGGCTCGACTATCCAGATCAGATGGTGTTCGATCTCGATCCTTCGGACGACAATTTCAGACTGGTTAAGGAGACGGCGCAGTCGTTTCGGAAAATTCTGGAGGAGCTAGGACTGCCAGCGTACCTTAAGACGACCGGCTCGCGTGGACTGCACGTGGTCGTCCCGCTGAAGCGCCAAGACGGTTTCGACTCTGTGCGCTCGTTTGCGCGGCGAGTAGCTCAGGCTGCAGCGGATGCCGATCCCGAGCACCGCACTCTCGAACAAAGCAAAGCTAAACGCCGTGGACGGGTATTTCTGGACACGAACCGCAACGCCTACGGTCAGACTGTTGCTTGTGCGTACGCTGTGCGGGCCCGCCGGAATGCTCCTGTTTCCGTGCCAGTCGATTGGCACGAATTGGATAAGAAGGACATCCGTCCTGACGGCGTGACGATCCAGAATGTCTTTGCCCGTCTGGATGGCATCGAGGATCCTTGGAAAAACTTCTGGCAACGCGGCGTCATATTGAAGAAGGTGCAGCAGAAAGTTGGGAAGTTCAATGACACTCGAAGAATATCGCAGAAAAAGGCAGCTTAGTAAGACTCCCGAGCCTGCTGGTCGTGTCCGCCGCGGCAAAGGCCGCAGTTTTGTGGTTCAGAAACATGACGCGACGAGGCTGCACTACGACTTCCGATTGGAAATTAATGGTGTGCTGGTGTCCTGGGCCGTGCCCAAGGGACCCAGTATGGACCCAGCCAGCAAACGCTTTGCCACCATGACCGAGGACCATCCACTGGAATACGCGGACTTTGAAGGTGTGATTCCCGAGGGGCACTATGGCGCGGGTACGGTGATGGTATGGGACAAAGGCACCTACGAAAC
>QHZE01000720.1 GCA_003225335.1 Acidobacteriota bacterium | reverse complement strand
ACAATCCGATACCACGGAGCCGTGCCCATGGCATAAGGAAGATAAAAGCGCAAATTCGTTCGCTCGCAGAGCCTGCGCAAACGGCTTTCGCCTATACCGAGCTCATCGACAGGTTGAAAAAGGTCCCACGTAGGCACGTACCATGCCCAGAGTCGTGTGAAGTTAAAGAGGCGTTCCGCTTCATCGCGATAGCCCATGGATTTTTTCCCTGAGTGAACCAATCGAGCGCAGAGCACGAAGGGCTTCGGGTTTCCTTGCAGCCGTTCAATCAAAAAGTCGACGGACTCATCTGCCAAGGCCGAGTCCGCCGTGCAGGCGACTGCCGCACGATCTGTTTCGAAAAGATAACAATTCCATAACGTTTTGAGCGACGACGGCATTTCTCCGAGGAAGGGGAAAGCTGTCGCACGGATGTCCCCGATTGTTATCGTCTCCCCATGTTTGAGACGGATTACCTTCCGTTTCGGGCCCAGTATGTTCTGGATGAGAGTCGACAGATCGACCTCCCACATGTGAGCAGGGTCGTAGTCCGGCACGACAATGGGGAGATCCTCGGGCAACATCATGAGGACTCCCAAATTGCAATGATCGATGTCCTGGTGGGTCACAAAGACGGCATCCAACGGCGGGAGTTGCGCTGGCGACAGTTGGATCAGCTCGGGACCGTAGGGCTCAAAGAAGAGACTGTCTCCGAACGAGTCTGAAAAAGACGACTTCAAGTCTTTTTCAGTCCACTTGACATGAGGTCGAAGAAATGGATCCACACAGATCGATGCGCGAGACGTCTGAAAGAGAATGCCCGCGTGTCCCAGCCAGGTGAGGCGGTCGTTCTTTCCTTCCAAGAGGCTTTGAGGGACTATTTGCGCCGATGGGTCGGTCTCTTCAATGAATTGAATGTCGCGGAGACTCTTGATCACAGGTGAAAGGTCCACTTCGCACTCCCGAAGGATGCCTGAAAGCGCTTCCTCTGAAACTCCGTGTGAAAGCTCTGAAATGACGTGGGACACTTCCGGCGAGTAGCGGCCCGCGGGAATAGCAGGACTCTCGGTGCGACGGTAGAGACCATCCAGAAAGGTGATCTTTAGGTGTTCGTGGTTGAACGCGATTCTGTCGCGAGCGCCGGGAGTTTCCGTAACCAGAGGTGGTTCTCCACCCGTGTTGATCTTCACCAGTCTCGAATACGGCAATCGTGAGGAAACCTTTTCAAGGCGGGCGAGCGCTTCGGGTTCCGGGTGACGTTGTCGAAGGTTCTCAAACAGGCCATTGAGATAAGCGACCATCCCTTCCAGATACTCCAGGCGTTTGGGATCGAACTGGCTGTTTTGAGGTGTCAGCGGAGCGCGGCCGATCGAGAGGTCAGGCACTGTGAACAGGGACAATCGAAGCTGCTTATTTGTTTTCATGCGGTGTGTGCGCCCAGTTGAGGTATGAGCTCGTTTGCTGTGCCGTCGAGATTTCTCCGGCCGGGTCAGGGAATTGTTGATCACAGTTTCGTGCCGTTGGCCATCGTCTGTTTATAGGACCACCGTGCGCGCCACCGGGATCGGTGGTGATGGGAGGCGCGCGAATTGTTTTATTATAGCTTATTAGCATTTGTATCGCGACGAGCGTGAGGGAACAGGGAATTGTGGCCGGCGGTTGTGGACATGCGGGATCCTCGGGATCTCAGCGAAGAATGGAATTGCGCGTACTGTGCTTGATAAGCTATCATTCCGCGTTTACGGATCAGCCGGGCCTTTGGGTAATCCGTGATAAAACGTGGATCGTACCTCACTTGTCCTGCGCTGCGGGAAGGTCGCAAACTTGGCGACTTGCATTCGGAATTTGCGGGGTCGTAGTTCAGTTGGTTAGAACGCCGGCCTGTCAAGCCGGAGGTCGCCGGTTCGAGCCCGGTCGGCCCCGCCACATTTCAAAGGACTTACGGTTACTCACTTTTCGCATAGAGCTCGATTGTGACGCGAATTGTGACATAACCCCCTCCAAAGTCCCCCTAATTCACCGTGGCTGGCGTGTTCTCGGCGGTTGTGTCTTGCGGAGCGGTTGATGGTTTTTCTGCAGGCGTTTCCAGCCCCTCAAGGGCCTTTCGTTTCGCCTGGAGCCTTATGTGGGAGTAAAGGTCGAGCATCCTCCGGCTGACATGACCGGCGATGCTCATGATGGTCTGGTCGCCCTGGCCGCTTTCGCCAAGCTCCGTGATCGCTTGGTGTCTGAGGTCGTGGAAGCGAAGCCCCTTTAGGCCAGCCGCCTTC
>QHZE01000280.1:16555-23289 GCA_003225335.1 Acidobacteriota bacterium | reverse complement strand
CTCGAGAAGCAGATCGAGGACAACATCAAGGCGGGAATGACAGGGGAGGAGGCTCGGTACGCCGCGCTGCGTTCTTTCGGTGGCGTCGAGCAGATCAAGGAGGAGTGCCGGGACATGCGGGGAACACGATGCATCGAAGACTTCGGGCAAGACCTCAGATACGGCCTGCGTATGTTGCGCCGGAGTCCAGGATTCGCGACCGTGGCCGTCCTCGTCCTGGGGCTCGGGATCGGCGCCAACATCGCCATCTTCAGCGTCGCCAACGGCGTATTGCTGAGGCCATTGCCGTACGCGGATCCGGAGCGGCTCGCGCTGATCCGCCTCGACTTTCGCGGAGTGACGGGACACGCCGGGATCGCCCCGGCCGAAGTGCAGGACTTCCGCCGGCACACGCGGTTATTCGAGGGCTTCGAGGTAATCGCCCCCAACAACTCGAGTTTGACCGGGGAGATTATGGAAAAAATCCCGAGCGCCACCATTACCGAAGGCCTCATTCCGCTGCTCGGTGTCCGGCCCCTGCTCGGAATGGCGTCTTCAGACACCGCGGCCGGCCCGCAAAATCGAAGTGAACAACTTCAACCCGTCCGTGGTGGCCGTGATGCCGCGAGGTTTCCGAATGTACCTGGGGCCTGGAACAAACTTGCCGGAGCGAATTGATCTCTTCTTTTTGGGATTTGACGGTCTGGGAACCAGCCGCAGCGATCATTCCCTCACCACGGTCGCGCGGCTGCGACCCGGAGTCACGTTCAAACGTGCCCAGGGCGAGATAGACGCCATCGCCGCAGATCTGGCGCGGCAGTATGCGAAGGTCTACGGGAATACCAGCGTCAGGTTCCACCTGGTCCCGCTCCACAAAGACCTGGTGGGGCGCGTCAGGCCCGCCATCCTGGCCCTGCTCGGGGCGGTCGGTTTCGTGCTCCTCATCGCTTGCGCCAACGTCGCCCACCTCGTCCTCACGCGCACGAGCGCGCGCGCGAACGAACTGGCCGTTCGCTGCGCCCTGGGCGCCGGCCGCAGGCGCATCATGCGCCAACTTCTGACCGAGAATCTTTTGGTCTCCCTGATCGGAGGCGTAGCCGGTCTCTTCATTGCCGTCGAAGGCGTTCACCTGCTCCTTTTCCTGCGGCCGGCCAACTTGCCGCGGCAGGAGACCATAGGTATTGACGGGGCCGTCCTCGCGGCGGCGCTCGCGCTGTCCCTGATCCCGGGTGTAGGACTGGGGTTGATTTCCGCCTGGCAATCGACGAAAGGCGACATCAACGAGAGCTTGAAAACAGGCGGCCGCCAGCCGTTTGGCGGTCCCGGCAGGCTGCGAAACACGCTCGTGACCGCGGAAGTGGCGCTGTCGCTCGTGCTCCTGGTCGGCGCCGGGTTGATGATCCGTACGTTCGCGAAACTCAGCCGGTTTGACTGGGGTCTCGATCCCACACGTCTTCTCACGCTTCAGGTCAACATCCAGCCCCGGAGCTTTACTGCGCACGAGAGCCGGTGGCGGTTTTACCAGCAGGCGCTCGAAAAAGTTCGCGTGCTGCCGGGTGTCGAAGCAGTCAGCGGCGTCGGCCCGCTGCCGCTGACGGGAGCGGAGATACTTGAATCCTACGCCCTGGGCGAGATCGCCCAGGAGCCGCTTTCGGCGTCGCTGCATACCGTGTTGCCGGAGTATTTCCATTCGATGGGCATCCGGATGCTGGCGGGGCGCGACTTCGCGCCGCAGGAATACGAGCAGAGAGTCGCGGTCGCAATCATAGATGCCAATCTGGCCAGGCATGCCTGGCCGAGCGAGAGCCCTATCGGCAAGAAGATTCTCTGGCGCCCGCGGACGAAGGAGCAGAAATGGCTCGAGGTGGCCGGCATGGTCGAGCACGTGAAGGCGTCTGGCTTTCGCGAAGAAGGCCGTCCGCAGATTTACGTGCCGTACATGAGTTACCCGATCTTTGAGATCGCCCTGGTTGTGCGGAGTAAGGCGGACCCGCTCACGCTCGCAGGAATGATCAAGAGAGAAGTCGAGCGGCTGGGGACCCGGCGGCCGGTTCACACGATCCGGACCATGGACGAGTATGTTGCGGATCAGTTGTCCGAAACGCGCTTTGCGTTAGTGCTGATGGGTGTCTTCGCGTCCATTGCTCTTGCGCTTTGTCTGATAGGCCTGTATGGCGTCATCGCCTATTCCGTCAGCCGGCGGACGCACGAAATCGGCATCCGCCTGGCCCTCGGCGCGGAAGCGCGCGCCGTGGAGCGGCTGGTGCTGGCCCAGGGCATCAGGCTCGTCGCCACCGGTATCGTCGCCGGGTTGACCGGGGCCTTCGCCCTGACGCGCGCCCTATCGAGCCTGGTGTACGGCGTGAGTGTCACCGACCCGGTGACGTTTGCGGGCATCGCCGTGCTGCTGGGCGCCGTGGCCCTGCTGGCTTGTTACCTCCCGGCGCGCCGGGCGGCGAAAGTCGATCCGATAGCGGCCCTGCGCTGCGAGTAGGAGACCTACCAATGTTTAGACGAATTCTGCCTCGCCTTCGCGCCCTGTTCCGCGGGTCCCGATTGGAAGACGAGATGGACGAGGAGCTGCGCTTCCATCTCGAGAAGCAGATCGAGGACAACATCAAGGCGGGGATGACGCCAGAGGAAGCCCGCTACGCCGCGCTGCGCACCTTCGGCGGAGTGGAACAGATCAAGGAGAGGTGCCGGGACACGCACAGGTTCAGATTCATTGAAGATTTCCGACAGGATGTTTGCTACGGCTTTCGAATGCTGCTCCGAAATCCCGGCTTCAGCGCCGTTTCGGTGTTCTCGCTTGCCTTGGGCATCGGCGCGAACACCGCGGTTTTCGGCCTGATTGACACTCTGATATTCCGGCCTTTTCCAGTGCGAGATCCCAACGATCTCGCGGTATTCACTTCTGCTTTCTCCTATCCGGAATACCTGGACTACAGGGACCGGAATGAAGTCTTCACCGGCGTAATGGCTTACCGCCAGTTAGGCTTCAGGTTGAGCACGAAGCAACACGGAGAGCCGGTTGAGGGAGAGGCTGTGTCGGCTAACTATTTCGCGGTGCTCGGTCTGGACCTGCCGGCAGGGCGAAGCTTTCTCCCCGAGGAAGATGCCCCGGGGAGTCAGCCCGTGGCGGTTCTGAGTCACGGTCTCTGGCAACGCGGCTTCGGATGCGATCCGGCGATCCTTGGAAAGACGGTTACGCTGAATGGCGAAAGCTTGACGATTATCGGAGTCGCGCCGAAGAGCTTCCGGGGAATGGAATTGTATGGCGCACCCACTGACATCTGGATACCCCTTTCGACGGTCGAAGAAGTGATGCATTTCAAGAACGACCCGAATTGGCACGACGTCCTGCGTCGGCGGGATGCGCGCTGGCTGGGCGTGACGGGCCGGTTGAAGCCCGGCACTACCCTGGAACAAGCGCAGGCGGCAATGACGATTCGCGCGGATCAGCTGGAAAAGGCCTATGGAAAGCCAAACCAGGGATCGGAGGTCAGGTTGTCCCCGCTCGGTGGGGCTCGCATTCCTCCAAAATCCATTCGTTTTTCTCTGACGCTTCTCACAACCGTCGCCAGCCTGGTATTGCTCATTGTTTGCGCGAACGTAGCCAACTTGCTGGTCGCGCGCGCTTCGGTGCGTCAGCGGGAGATTGGGATTCGGCTGGCGCTGGGCGCAGGCCGGGCCCGGCTCGTGCGGCAGTTGCTTGCCGAGAGCGTTCTGCTCTCCGGCTTAGGTATGGCATCGGGTCTCGTGGTGGCTTTTTGGACTATGGGCTTCCTGTCCCAGTTTCGAACTCCCATGGGCCTGCATGATCTCGACTTCAATCTGGATCTCCGGATACTCGCCTTCGCGCTGACGATTTCACTTCTTACATGTATCGCGTTTGGCCTTGCCCCTGCAGTTCAGGCATCTCGGGCCGATCCGCGTAGTGCACTCCAACACTTTGGTTCCGGTTTCCGGTGTAGCATGAGCAGCTCCCGTCTTCGCAAATCGCTGGTCGTCTGTCAAGTGGCTGCCTCTGTAATCTTGCTTATCAGCGCCGGCCTTCTGCTGAGGACGCTACGGAACCTGCATAATATCGATCCGGGGTTCAAGACGGAGGCCGTGCTCATCCTGCCGGTCGATCTCACTAGCCTGAGACATGGCTATGACGAGAGCCAGGGGATGGCGTTGTATCGGGGAGTTTTGGAACGCATTCGTAACCTTCCCGGAGTACGCTCCGTGGCTTGGGCGGGCGACGCCCCACTCACCCGTATTCACATCGCGGAGAGCTTCGTTCCCGCCGAGCAGGCTGCGACAGGAAAGAACGACTGGGGCGAAATCGAGTGTAACGTCGTTACGCCGTCATACTTCGAAGTGCTCGGCATTCCTCTCCTGCGTGGCCGAGGCTTCAGCAACCAAGACCAAGAGGCCGCCCCGGGCGTTGTCATCGTCAATCAAACGATGGCGCGCCGTTACTGGCCGGGTGCCGATCCTGTCGGCAAACGGATCAGAGTCAAGGGCCGTATCCGTGAGATCTTCGAAGTCATCGGAGTGGCGACGGACGCCAAGTACCGAACGTTGTCCGAGGAGTCGAAGCCCTACGCGTACTTCTCGCTCTACCAGCGCTACTACTCGGCAAGCACGCTTCATGTAAAGATTGCTGGAGATCCTGACGCCATGTTGCCCTTGGTTCGCCGAGAAATTGAAGCCGCGAATCCCGACGTCATGGTTTCCGATGCACGGCCCTTGGCGGAACAGATCGCAGCCTCCCTTGCGCAGCACCGCGTGGCAGCAACACTGCTGGGGATACCTGGGTTCCTTGCGCTCATGCTTGCGACGGTGGGGCTTTACGGCGTGATGGCCTATTTCGTTGCGCGGCGCACGCAGGAGATCGGCATTCGCCTCGCCCTCGGCGCGCGGAACAAAGACATCCTCAGTCTTACGTTCAAAGAAGGAATGAATTTAGTTCTGATCGGTCTGGGGATTGGTTTGCCCCTTGCGTTGGTTTCAAGCCGCTTGCTTGCGAGTTGGATTCACGGAGTGGGACCGGCGGATGCAGTCACGTATATAGGCATCTCCCTTCTTTTCATTGGCGCAGGATCATTGGCCATTTACGTTCCCGCCCGTCGCGCATCAAAGGTTGATCCGATGGCGGCTTTGCGTTACGAGTAGGAGACCGACCAATGTTTAGACCAATTCTGCCTGCACTGGGGGCGGGTCGGGCTAAAGCCTGAACTCCATACAGAGCCGTCAGCGGTCCCACGTATTGCCGGAGATGCCTGACACCTAATTGCGCCGAGTCGCGCTTCCAATCGCACCCGCCGGAGCCGTCTGATCACGCCATCAGCTTCTCGAGATATTCCTTGGCCTTGCGGATATCTTCGATCTGCTTCGGGCCTGAGATCTCGCGTTCAATCGTGATCGGACCTCGGTAATCAAGCTGCTTCAGGCGCGCGATGATGCGTGGGAAGTCGGCCTTCCCCTCCCCGATCGGCACCTCACGGCCGAGCTTCTTCGGGTCGGTCGGAAAGAGCCCGTCCTTGGCGTGAAGTCCGCGCACGTACCTTCCGATCACGTCGAGCGCGTCGACCGGATGTCCCTTGCCGTAGAGGATGAGGTTCGCCGTGTCGAGGTTCACTCCCTGGTTGTCGAGGCCGACGTCGAGGATCGTCCGCAGCAGGGTGATCGGTGTTTCCTGCCCGGTCTCGTAGAGGAAGGTCTGGCCGTTGGCGCGGCAGTGGCCGACGACCTCCCGGATCGCGTCCACCGTCTCCTGGTAAAGCGGATCGTTCGGGTCCTCCGGGATGAAGCCGCAGTGCGTGTGGATGGCCGGAATCCCGAGCTTCTTCGCAAAGTCGGACGATCTCTTCAACCGATCGATCCGCTCGCGGCGGTACCGGCGCGGCACGACTCCGATGGTCTGCGGGCCCTGGTAGAAGTCGTAGACCTGCGGGCCGGGGCCCGACGTGTTGATGGCGGTCGCCTCGACCCGATGGCGCTCGAGTGCCACGCGCAGGCCGCGGACCATTGCGTCGCCGAAGTCCGCGACTGAGGCCTGACAGGTGGGGAGGCCGAGGTCGTGCACCCTGGCGATCGCCCCTTCAGGGTCGTTCCCGACAGATACGATGAGGCCGAGCCGCATCCCTGCCTGCGTAGCCGTCGGCACCGCGTCGCGCGGCGCCAAGGCGGCCGCGGCCGTCCGTAGAAGAAAGCCTCTGCGACCGTAGGATGTCATCGTGAGTCCTCCCTGATCTCGTCGCGCCGCAATATACTCTTGCCCCAGGCTTCGACCGAGTCCCGCGGCGAGACGCGAAACTCCGCAAACCAGCCATTCCGCGCCAACCAGAGGGCGGTCAGAAGAGAAGCGCCAGAAGATCCATATATCTACCACGGAAATTCTTCGCGATTCTTTGCGTTTTTGTGGTGAAAGCAGGTTACGCCGCGTTCACCGCTAAGACGCAAAGACATGAAAAATCACCAAGATCCTTGGTTGTGGCACGGATGGAATTACACGCACAGGCTAGGCTTTGTAGAATTCGACGCGTTTGCCGGCAAGTCCGGCCACCCTCTGGATCAGCGCGGTTCGCTCCCCCTCGTCGACGCCCGCAAACGAACGCGCGAGCCCGATCTTCTCCTTCATATGGTCTGCATTGTCGGAACCTGTAACGAGAACGCTGACCGGCAGCGACCATACGAAATGGATCGCCTGCTGGATGCTCACGCGGTCCGGGACGACCTTCGGATTGTCGCCGTGCTCGCCCTGG
>QHZE01000280.1:0-16548 GCA_003225335.1 Acidobacteriota bacterium | reverse complement strand
CATAGCCCGGGTCGGCCAGGTTGACCGGCATCTGGCAGGTCTCAAAAATGTCGGTCTTTTCCAGCACACGCTGGTGGGCCGCCGGGCGGTGGTGTCCCGTGTACCCGATGTGCCGCGCCTTCCCGCTCTTCTTCGCCTCGAGCATTACGTCGAGAATCCCGTTCTGAATCCGTTGGTCCACATCTTCCACGCTCGTGACCGAGTGCATCTGCCACAGGTCCACGTAATCCGTCTTCATGCGGAGCAGCGATTCTTCGAGGTGGCGCCGCGCCGTTGCCGCGTCCGTTGCGGTACTCTTCGTCATGAGAAAGACGACGTCTCGATACTTCGGCGTCAGCAAACGCCCATATCGGCTCTCGCTCGCGCCGTCCTGGTAGCTTTCGGCGTTGTCAAAGAAACGAATTCCACCTTCGAGCGCCGCTTCAATGGTTCTCTGGGCTTCGGGCTCTTCCATGCGCCCGATGTGCCAGCCACCAACGCCCAGCATCGTCACGGCAACGCCGGTTCGCCCTAGCGTTCGTTTCGGCAGCAGCTTGCCAAGCCGGTCGCTCTCTTCGGCCGCCGGCAGCGCGACGGTCGCCGCCGACAGGCTCGCAAGCGACTTGAGGAACTCGCGTCTCTCGATCATCTGCACACCTCCCGGGATTCTTCGATTGTTTGATTTTGACCGGACGGCCGGGACCCCGTCAAGTGTAGATGAGACCGTCAGAGACGTTCGGAAACCCCCGATCACCGCAGATGCACGCCGATTGGGGTGGGACACGGATGAACACGGCGCAGCCCGTTTGGAGTTCAGGCTTTAGCCTGCCCGAGATTTCGCGCGTCCGCCGGCTCACGGAATAGGCGACGCCATACAGGCCTATCAGACGAAGGGCACGAGCAATGGACGCCAAGATTCCCATCAGCACATACCACGAGACCTTCGAGGGCATGGCCCTCCCCCCATGCCCAGCTTAGACCACGGGCAAGCCGCGCCGCGACTCGGTGCAAATTTGACGATTTTGTGAACTTCGTGCGAGGACAAGTGGAATCTAGCGACGGGCTAAGACTCGCGTCCGGAGGGCGCGGAGAATCGCCATGAGCATGAACACCGACAGCGGCTCCCAGGTCAATCCGCCGGCGGCATGTCCCCAGAAGTGCAGGTGTATAGGGGTCCCGAAGGAGTATTGCGGCGCGTGGAATATCGTGCGCCGGCCAGTGGACCAGGTGTATCCAATGGCCGCGATCTCCACCAGCATGTAAGGAATCAGCAGCGCATAGGAGATCCGCAGCAACTCCCGGTACGAGGCCGCGCGCAAACCATAATACAGGGCCGCGCCCAGGATGATGACGGTCATGCTTGCATACTTCGTGATGTCATCGCTCACACCCCAAACCGTGAGAGCGAAACGAAGCGCCCCTGTTGCAATGATTGCCGTAACAACGAGGGGCAGCGGGTTCTTGAACATGAGGGTCCCGCTCATTACCGCGCATCAGCCAGCCGGTAGCCGTGCGGCGCAACGGCACGGTCCCTCCCGTGGCATCCGCCTGGTCCTCGGCACGGAAGCGCGCGCGTACGGGATGAGTGTCACCGACCCGGCCCCCCTTCACCACAAAGACGCGAAGGCGCGAAGAATGGCAAAAGCGTCTTCGTCGTGCCCGCGCGGCAGGATGTCCTCATCAACCTTCATCTGCCGAGGGGCCGTAGATTGCGGAAACTGAGATATCGTTGAGCCGCAGGTAAACGCCAAGCTGATCTCGATGGTGGATGATGTGCGAGCGCAGCAATTCACTCGGGGCGCCTGGCCCGAAGCGCGCTGGCACGAGTCTCCATCTTTTCCGCCTCGCGGCGTTTGCCCTGACTGGCATAGAGATTTGCCAGGTTATCCATGACCGCAACGACACTTGGATGATCTGGCCCGAGGGACTTCTCCAGGATCGACAACGAACGGCGGAAGAGTTTCTCCGCCTCCGCGTATCTCCCTTCCGCATGATAGCTCGCCGCGAGGTTATTGAGTGTCCCGGCCAAATCGGGATGATCGGGTCCCAGCGCCTTCTCTTCGAGAGCAAGCGCACGGCGGTGAAGCGCTTCCACATTGACATTTTTGTTCTGCTCGTTCTTGAGCACCGCAAGGTTCTCGAGGCTGATGGCTCGGTACGGATGGTCGGGCCCGAGGGCCTTCTCTACTATCACCAATGCGCGCTGGCACAGAGTCTCGGCCTCATGATACTTGCCTGTTTTCCGGTAAAGCACTGCCAGGTTATTAAGGTTGACGGCAATTTGAGGATGGTCGGGGCCCAGAGCCTTGACCATCGTTGCCAGCGCTCCGCGGTAAAGCGGTTCCGCTTCGGCATACTTCCCCTCAAGCACATACAGTCCTGCCAGACTCGTCTGAACCTTGGCACCCTCCGGGTGTTCCGGACCCAGGGATTCTTCATAGATCGACAAGGATCGCTGAAGGAGCGGCTCTGCCTCATCGTATTTGCCTTGGGTCTGGTACAGAATGGCAAGGTTACTGAGGATTGGAGCCAGTTTGAGATGATGCGGCCCGAACGCCTTTTCCACAATCGCCAGGGATCGCAGGTTCAGCGGCTCGGCCTCGGCATACCTGGCCCGCCTTTCGTAAAGCACTGCCAGAAGAACAAGGATTGTGGCCGTGTCGGGATGCTCTGGCCCACGCACCTCTTTCATGATCTCCAGGGCGCGTTGGCAAAGAGGCTCAGCCTCGGCATACTTACCCTGCTTCTCCAGCGCGCCGGCCAGATTGCCCAGATCCCTGGCTACCGTAAAATGGTTCTGTCCCAGGGCCTTCTCGTCAATTGCCAGCGCTTGCCGCTGTAACGATACCGCCTCGGCGTACCGTCCCATGTCCCTGTACAGGACGGCCAGGTTATTCAGCGTTGTTGCCACCTGGAGATTCTCTGCGCCAGGCGCGCTTTGGTCAATTTCCAGGGACCGTTTGTAGAGTCGCTCGCCTTCCGCAAATCTGCCTTGGGCTCTGTAAACGACCGCCAGGTTACTGAGGCTCACAGAAAGCCGGGAGTCTTTCGGACCGAATTCTTCAGCTTTCCTGACAGCCTCCAGGTACTGCTTCTCCGCCTCGGCATAACGACCTTCTTCAAAGTACCTTCTCCCCGCAGCGGCGTGAGTGTCCCAGGACGGGCTTTGAGCGGAAACTCTTGTTATGCAAAGGGTGAACCAGGGTATTGCCAGAAGCAACAGAACTGCAGTGTGGATTGCCATACCGCTCCCTTCTCCCGCACGCGCGGGAAGCCATACCCATTCAGCCTCCAGAAGGTGAGCAACCCGTTTCTGCGTCCTTAAGACGTTTCGAAGGGTTCAATAGTTTATCGGCGTGCTGCTCGTCGTCCTTCAGTCCGGAGAAGTGCAAACATCGAGCCATCATGGCTCGGATCCCATAAACGCTGAGGACACTTGTTTTGTTGGCCGCCGAGCTCACTCGGGCTCCGTCTCGGAGTGTGCGTTTATGAATCTGAGCTGTACCAGATTCGAACAGTGTTGAATCAGGACGCGGATAAACGCCGATCTCGCGGATCAAACCCCGGGCGGGACCCAGGAGAGATCCGCGCGCATCCGCGTAATCCGCGTATTGCGACGGGATAACGAGTTCGACAGGATAACGGGATGGACAGGATGGCCGCGTTGGCGTTGCGGTACGAATAGGGGCTTGCGTCATTCGTGACCCGGCCTGCTTAGGATTTTTCTGACACGCACGGGCACGCTGGAAGCGTGCGCTCCCAGGGACGGAACCTCCGCGTTCTCCGCGTACCTCCTCGTCTCTGCGGTGGGATTCTTTCTGTCTGCCACCGTATACGTGAAAGCTGCGGGTGAGAACCGCTTAGGCCTACTACATCTTTTTCTCCAGGAATCCTAACCCGACCCTGTTAACCAAGAGGAGGGCACCGACGTTATAGGGTTGAAAGAACCGGGGAAGAGTAGAACGAAAATCGTTTGCACAGGAGGGCCTTAATGAACGAAGCAATAGCCATCATGATAGTACTCTTGGGGGCTTCCTTCGGCGTCGGATGGATTGCCTGGGTTGTGGCCACCAACATTCGCCTGACTAAAACGGCGAAGGCGCAAGCTGAGGTGCAGGCAAGGTTATTGGAAAAGTTCGGTTCCGGTCGAGACCTGATCGAGTACATGCAAACCGAGGCGGGGCGCCATTTTGTTGAAGCCGTCGCCAGCGAACGCGCCAACCCGTTCGGGCGCATCCTGGGAGCCGTTCAAGTCGGTCTGATCCTGACGTTGCTGGGTCTTGCATTCTTATTGATGCGCATGAGAGTCCCTGACTCGCCAGAGGCGTTGTTGATGTTTGGCGGCTCCGCGCTGGCGGTGGGGATCGGTTTCCTGCTTTCTTCAATTGTGTCTTATGGCTTGTCCAAATCGTGGGGGCTTTTTGACCGGAAGTCGTCCATCCAGAAGTGAGAAGGCGTGAAAAAATCGGCATCCGCGCAGGGGGCGACCCTTGTGTCGCACTCCCGGCGGATAGCGGGACTCTCGGGCGGCCACGCAGGACCGCCCCTACGAGACGCGGATTTTTCACACGTTCTGAGAAGCTGTTCCGGACCGACGAGAATTCATCCGACGAATGCGGCGATGACTAGTGAATTTCCACTAACGCTTGAAGGGATGGGGGAGAGGGCTGAAGAGAGGCCCGGGGGAACTCTCAGCTTGGATGAACAAACCTTCAACGAGTTCTATGCCAAGACCTCGCCTTCGCTGTTGGCGTACCTTTCCCGAGTCTCTGGAAATCGCACCGTGGCGCACGACCTGTTACAGGAAGCTTATTACCACTTTCTTCGCACGAGACTGCCGGGGATGGATAATGCAGGCACAAAAAGCTATCTCTTCCGGATCGCAACCAATCTGTTGCGCGACCATTTCCGGGCTGCGAAGCGCCGGCGCCTGCCGCTACCGGAGGCACCCCCTGATGCGGACACGAGCGAAAGGATTCAGCTTCGCTCGGACCTGGAGCCCGTCTTCTTGGAGTTGAAGCCGCGGGAGCGGGAACTCCTGTGGTTGGCCTATGTCGAAGGGTACAGCCACCAGGAGGTCGCCGAAATACTGGGATTGAAAGCTTTGAGCATTCGTCTGCTGCTTTCGCGCTGCCGGCGAAAGTTGGCCAGGATGCTCCGCGAGAGGGGTCTTGGACCTGAGGACTGATCGAGGTGGCGGAATGAATTTCTCTCACTGTACAAAAGAGCAAGCGGTGGAGCAAGCGGCTCGGTCTGGCCGTTGGGATGATGATCTCCGCGCGCATGCTGCAGCCTGCTCCGTGTGTGCGGACATAGCTCTGGTTGTTCGTTTCATGCAGCTCGATGGGGAGTTGGCCAGGCGCGAAGCGGGGCTGCCCGACCCCGGGCGCATATGGTGGAAGGCGCATCTGAGGGAAAAACAGATGGCTGCTGAACGCGCCGTGCGACCGATCGCCGTTTGTCAGAGGGTGGCCTGCCTGTGGGGCACGCTGACTGCAACAAGTATCCTTGTATGGGAGTGGCCCCGGCTATCGAGCCGGCTGGATGGCCTGAAACTTCTCTTGCATCAAGCCGCGTCACCGGGCTCGAGGCCGCAGACAGACCTGTTCGCATTCATAGGGGGAAGTCTTTTCATGTTCCTATTCTCTATACTCATCACGCTGTACGCCTCCTGGGCCGAGGAATGACGGTAATGTAGTAGAAATCCCGGTCAGAGACGAGTAAGGACGCGGATGAACGGGACCCACGCAGATTCGTGCATCCGCGCGATCCTCGCCCTCTTTTCTGTCCGGCTAGGGTTTATCCGGCCCGTCGCTGCTTATCGTCAGGGGTCAAGACCAAGAATCGGCGTGTCCAGTGCCTTGGCCGCACGTACGGGATCGAAATATTCGCGTAGGAACGCGATCTTGCCACCTGCAGCACGCAGGAACAGCACATAATCCTGCCGATAGATACGACCTGTGGTCTTGATAAGCCCCTCCGCCTTGAATTCGGCGACTGCTGCTTCCGGATCAGCTAAGGGATACACTTTGAGGTCGAAGAAGCGGAAATTTTCCACAGCCCCTACGAACCAGGTTACGTGACCTATCACTTCCTCCCGCCCCGACAGCCGCGCCGGGTGGCCGATGGAGGGCGCGTAGGCGAGTTCCCACAAAATATCATCGGCGACCAGCGTCTGCCACTGCGCGTTGTCGTCGACGAGCGTCTGGATATGTCGTCGCAAAAGATCTGAGGCAATTGTCATCCAAGTCTCCTGGTTCACCTTAGCGTTTGGATCGAATCCCGGGCATGCCGCCGTCCCTGCACAAGGCGTTGTCGGCGTCAGGGTTTATGCGCAATCACGTCGACGCCCCGCACTGCGAGTTGAGCTTCCATATCGCCGAGCAAAAACCGCTGCGCTTCCTTTTGTCGTCTCAATCCTGCATCCATATGGCAAACCGTGAGTCCACGCACGAATAAGTGAGCCTGTTCCCCTGAACAGAGGTGCGCAATTGGCTGCATTTCCTTCGGAATCCAAGCCAACTTGCCGGTCCACGGCATTGTCCGCACGGTCTCGTGCTCTTGCTCGACATTGTCCATAAAGTGTACGTGGTCGGCTCGGCGCAAGATGACCATTTGTTTTGTTGCTGGAGTCCTTTCGAATAGTTCGTACATACCGGCCAGTGGAGTCATGGTATCGTTCTCCGCAACCAGATACAGTGTCGGAACGTCACGACCCCAAGCGAAAGTAAGCTTCGCCGGAAGAATCCCCGGTTTCGGCTGGGAACTTCCGCCTGGCGCGAGCGCCGCCACGGCACGGATACGCCACTCGACGGCAGTTGCAGCAAGTGCTGTCCAACCACCGAAGCTGTGTCCCACGATTCCGATCTGAGTGGAGTCAAGGTTCGTTTCCGAGTCCCACGCTGCGCTACCAAGCAGATGATCGAGGAGAAAGCGTATATCAGGCACACGGTTCGCGATGCAAGCTTCCACTCGCGCTGTCTTTTGCTCGTCGGTCTCGCCGTCCCTAGGTGCCAGTTCCACGGCTACCACCTCGGAGTGATCTAATGCCGCGACAACATATCCGTGGCTGCTTAAGTGAGTACAAAGAAACGTGGCCGCCCGCCGGTGCCAGCGCCCGCTACTATGCGAGAAAATGATCAGCGGGTAGGTTCCGGACTGGGCTGTGGCATTCCGTACAGCCATTTGACTCCGCGGTGTGTCGCCTGACGGAAGTGTGAAGAAGTCCTGGGTTCCTATTGCAATATCCTGGCCCGCATGTTGCGCAGCCGCGGGATACCAGATCTCGCAAGGAAACAGGCGGTTCCGTACCTTATCGAGTGCCTGGATCGTCCGCACACCCACAGGAAATCGACCGCGAACGAATGGATCGTACTCTCGGGCGGGTCTCACGCCGCCGCTTTCGCGAGCGCGGGTACAATCAGAAGTGGGAGTGAATTCACGCTGCCGTGAACTCCTCAGAAGCTGTGGAGAATTTAATTCGTGTCAATTCGTGGAATTCGTGGCCAACAAAACCGCCACGAATTTCACGAAAAGCGTGACTATCTCCCGCTCCGTGGGCGCAGTTACTTGCAATGTTCCAGTGTTCTTCATGGGCGATCTCCCCTGCTCCTCTGCTCCCAGGCCCCTCTGCGGCCTTTTACGACCTGACCCCGTGCCAGCCAATCAGCGCGGGTGTCTTCGCGGCGATCCATGCCGTGGCTATGAGGCACCCGATCCCGCCGCTGACTACCGAAAAAGGCGCTCCCAGCCAGTTCGCCACGACCCCGGCTTCCAGTTCGCCCAGTTGCGGACCGCCCATGAAGAACACCATGTTCACGCCCGTCATGCGTCCCCTGAGGTGGTCGGGAGTTTCCAACTGGCGGATTATGTTCCGCAAGACCATGCTGACTGTGTCAGTCGCCCCGGTGAGCGCCAGGCAGATGAACGTCAGCCAGAACTGGCGGGACCATCCAAATACCACCGTCGCCAATCCATAACCGGCGACGGCCCAGAGCAGAACTATCCCGCGGCGCTCGATCCAATCTACCGCCGGCACCATTATGCCGCTGGCCAGCAAGGCGCCGATCGAAGGAGCGGCATAGAGCCAGCCGTACCCCCACGCCCCCACGCGCAGAATATCCTGGGCAAAGATGGGGAGCAGCGCCGTGGCCGACGAGAAGAAGGTGGCAAAGAAATCCAGCAGCATCGTGGAGCGGATCATCGGCGACGAGAACACGAAGCGCAGGCCCTCCCACGCCGCCTTCAGGCTGATGTCGCTCTTTGCGCCGCCGCCCGCTCGAGGTATGTCGCGCATGCGCAAAAGGGCCGCGATAACGAACACGAATGAAAGCGCGTTGATCGCATAGACCCAGCCCACCCCCAGGGAAGCAATGACGACGCCCGCCACAGACGGGCCGAGCACGGACGCGATCTGGAGCATGATCGTGTTCAGGCTGATGGCATTCGGCAGATGTTCGCGAGGCACAAGGTTCGGTATCAGGGCCTGTCGCGCCGGCCCGTCAAAGGAGCCTGCGGCGGAACCCAGTGCCGCCAGCAGGTAGATGGGCCAAACCAGTCCAAGGCCCCGGAAAGTGAGAAGCGCGAGAATGCCCGCAAGGACCGCCATCGATGTCTGTGTGGCCAGCATCAGCCTCCTCCGGTCGAGCGCATCCGCCACCACTCCGCTGATCAGCGAGAACACGATGATGGGGACAACGCGCACCAGCCCGACCATCCCGAGCGCAAGACCCTTCCGGCTTGCGGGCACGAGCAAAGAGACGTGCCACAGTATGGCCGCCGTCTGCATCATCGACCCGGAGAAGGAGATGAGCTGCCCCCACCAGAGCAGGCGGAAGTTGCGGTGCCGGAGGGCGACAAAACGAGCAGCTGGGTTCATTCACACTCTTTCAGACAACGGACACAGAAAAGACTTGCCACGGATTTCACGAACTACACCAATTTTTTGCTTACCGGACTCTTCGCGTCTTTGCGTCTTAGCGGTGAATGCGGCATAGTTTCTTGCACCACAAAGACGCGAAGACGCAAAGAATCGCCAAGAATCTGCGTTTTGAGAATGTCCGTCTAGGTTTTCATTTCTCGAAGGGTGCGGAGAAGAATCCACCCCAGCAAGAGTACGCCCACGCAGAGCCCCGTCCACAGCAGCACAGGATGTTTTTCGGTCCACGGTCTCGATTCCTTCGGCTCTTTGAAAGCGGCATTGGGCATCACCGCTCCGCCTTCGCAGCGCGGCAGGTCGCTGACATCCAGTCTCCGGACAACAGGCTCCACGTCATAAAAAGGCCTCTTCGCGGTGGAACACCCCAAAAACAGCCGGTAGTTCTTCCGCGGGTTCCACGAAAAGACCACAACGCGCGGCATCCGCTCCAACACGATGGAAACGACATCCAGAGGCGGGCTGTCCTGGTTCCAGATGCGGAGCCGTGCCTCTCGCGCTGTGAGCTCCGCCAACGGAATTCTCAGGTTCTCCTCGAACTGGTTTTCGATTTTGAAACGGTAGATATCCGCCGCTCCGGAGCTGCGCCAGATTCCTTCTCCGTCCCGCCAGGCGATCTCCGCCCGGCGCTGGAAGTTCTCCTGGGCAACCGCCGGGATACAGGCGTCGGCATGCGGATTCGCCTGATCGGCCTCAAACAAGAGATCGGTCGCCTTCCGATCAGCGTCCTCCTCGCGCCTGACAATTCGCGCCGCCATTCTTTCCGGCAGGACTTCCTTCCGGACGACACGCGACACACGAACTCCGGTGATTTTCAACGGTTCCCCGCCGTCGAGCCACATGCGCAGCTGAATATAGCGGTAGGTTGTCTCCGGATACACGAGCCGGAGATTCTGATACACGAATTCTTCGTGCTGATCGAAGATGTGCGATCCCAGCTTCACGTCAACCCATTTCCTTCTGTCCGCGCTGGCCAGGACGTCCACTCTCCGGCGAAAGTTCCGGGAAGCGGTCTCCACATGGATCTCGTTGCTCGCAGAGGCATTCGGACCAAGGTCGCAAACGAGCTGCTGGTATTCCCCAGGAACAACTCCAGGATCCACTATCGTGACGGGAACACGCGTTTCCTTTTGCCGGCTGCCTTCCACTAACAACGCATAGGGGACCACCGCCGCTGAATCGTCCACTATCCGGAGATCCTCGAGCCCGGGCAGCGCCTGCGCAAGGATTGAAGGAGAGAGTGTCACGCGCACGAAGCTCTCCCCGGCGAGGTTGGGTTTCGGCGGATCGAGTGCCGTCCAGTATCGCCAGCCCGTGAGGCTGAAGTCCGTCTGAGCCGCTGCGACGAGCGCGGCGCAAAGGGAAATGACGAGTGACGAATGACGAATGACGAATGAAAAGAAGTAGTTCATTCGGGGATACAATTTGTCACTCGTCATTCGCAATTCGTCACTCGTCATTTCGTCCCTCGTCACTCGTCATTCGAAGATCAGCGTCTTGAAACGCTCGTACAGGAAGGCAACCACGAGCAGCAGAACCCCGAGGCAAATAACCGACAGAATTCTGTGGAGCCGTTGCAGCGTCCATATATCGATCAAGAAGACCTTGAAGATGGCGAGAACGAAGAGCGCGATGCCGAACAGGCGAATCGGCCGATAGCGGCGCAAAATACCGGCGATCACAGCCGCTATGGCATAGATTCCCCACAGCAGCGACCATGTGAGCTGGCGGCTGTTGGTCGTCTCATTGACAAGCTCGCGCATCTGCGCTTCCCTCAATGTTTCGCGCTGGAGCGCCAGATAGAGCTCACGCAGCTTCTCGCCGTAAAAAGTCCAGGACTCCTGACTGACGAGAAAGACGGTGATGCCGCTTGCCGCCAGCACCAGCGGGTCATACAGGCCCTTCTCCCAGCTCGCCAGCCTTGTAGAGCTCCGGCGGTAAATAAGAGCCAGGACATACATCGCGGCTATGACAACGAGGAAAGTGAAAAAGCGCGGGTTGAACACGAGACGATACTTCAGAACCGGCTGGACCGCGTCCCAGCCAAACAGCCGCAGGAGGGAGAGCGTGAGCACCACCAACCCTGACTGTCGCAGCCGCAAGGAGCCGCTCGACAGACCGACCCAGGCCAGCACGACCGCTTCGGCGGCCCACCCGATCGTGATCCAGTTCTGTTCGAGCTGAATGGGAATGGCCAGGGTGAGCAGCGTCAGAGAGACGCCGATGAAAGCCAGAGCCACCGGCCTCGCTTCCTCGGACATCGTATTGAGGATGCGCGCCGCAGCGAGGTACACAAGCGCAAGGGCCAGCGCAAAGATCCCCATCCAACCGGAATAGCTGTCTTCGAGCAGGTAATAACTCATCCCGAAGTATCCCATCCCGGTGCCGACGGCAACCATTACCTCCCCCGTGTCCGCCCGTGCGTGCGCGAATTTTCGCCGCGCCATCTGCTGGGATAAGAACAGGGCGAAGATCACGCACAGTGAGCACCAAACAAAGGGTCGATCTTCCGGGCTGTAGTTGCGCTCAAACCAGAACCCGATGCCAATCGCATTCAACAAAAGAAGACCCGGGGCAATACGGCTGGCCGCCGCCCGCAGGCTCGCGGCCAGGAGGAGAACGTCAAAGACGAAGAGGAAGATCCAGTAGTAAACTGCGTTGTAATCCAGGATCGCCTGGCTGGAAAAGAAGAAGAGGATTATCACGGCGGCAGACAGGAACCGGGCAGCCCGCGCCGCCTCCTCCATTTCCGAGAATGCCCGGACGCTCTCAAAAAGTGAGAGGTACAACGCGGCAAACAGGACGAGGAAAATCTCCGTGGTCCAGAGCGCGTCACGCGTGTAGAAGCGGTCGGCCCAACCCCCGAACAGGAGGACCGTTCCCACGAGGCTCAGCACATTCAGAAACAGCCAGCCTCTGTAGCGCGCCAGAAAACCTATACCCGCATCCAGGATCAGGAGATACGAAAGCAGGCCTACCTGGTTGTTCTGCCCGGAATTGAGCCAGTAGGGAGTAAACACTCCCCCTGCCAGGCTCATGACGGCCAGAGGCTTGCTGCGGTAACGAGCCGAAAGCAGGCTGGAGACGGCGGTCACCAGGGCCATGAACAGCAGCGCCGGGACCTGGGCGATCAACGAATAAAAATTGAATGCGGCATAGATCGAAAGATAGAGGATGGAGATTCCCCCTGCTGCCAGCGCCTGTCCGTAGAGTGTATAGTCCTTCTTCCGGAAAACTTCGCTCCCGTACAGGAGCCCGATCCCCGCGAATACTCCTATCAGAACCCGGCCGGTATTCCCGATCCATTCATTGTCGAAGGCGTATTTCAAAAAATAAAGAGCGCCGAGAACTATTGCCAGAATCCCGATCTTCAACAACCAGTTGCCCCCTATGACGGCCTCAAGCTCCGGCCGGGTTTGCTCAGGAAGTGGCGGGGAAAGCGTGCCAATTGGTGGAGCCGCCGGTTCTTTGGGGGGCGACTCAGCGCCTATACCGGCTGAGGCTGGTGCTGCTAACTTGGGCAAAGGCGGGGGAACCGTTTCATCAACGCGCACCGGCTCGGCGCGTGGCTGCAGCGAGGGAGCCTCGGTTTTCCCGGGTCGTAACGCGTTTTCCAGCGCCTGGATACGCTCGCGGAGGCGATCCATTTCAGCTTGCAGTGCGGACAGCCGGATATCCTGGTTCGAAGGTCGTGTGCGCTTCCATAGGAGCACGATCGCGACCGTCACGGCGATGTACCAGAGCGCTACGATCAGGACGAGCGCGAACCAGAAGTCATCCATTCACGCCCTCAACTTGTGTTCACCGCAGAGACGCAGAGTTCGCAGAGAATTCTGTTTTCCAGTTTCTTCCTCTGCGGCCTCTGCGGTCGTGAGAAAAAATGTAGCGCCGGCTTCCAGCCGGCACACGGTCCTGTTGACGCAAAAGGAGTTATCCAGGCTCACATGCCGGCGAGACGCCGGCGCTACGATTCTTTCTCATGACCTGCGTCTCTGCGGTGAATAAAATTGGTTGCGGCTATGGGCCAGGCTTAACCCTGCAGCCTTTAGCTCAGATTTGGCGCGCGAACTGGGCATTGCGTGTCTCGAGGGCGCGGAAGAGGGCATCTCGAACCTTCTCGTAATTCGCCGGAACTTCGAGAGGAGGATTTGCAAAGTGACACTCTACTCCCTCCAGCTCGGAGAAGTGATACCGGCTCTTGAAATCGGTGAACTTCAGGCCGTGCGCAGTGGAAATCACCACGACACGATCGCTGCGTTTCACTTCTCCGCGCCGCACCACTTTCTTGAGGGCCGCCAGCGCGACGCCGGTGTGCGGGCAGTTGTACAGACCTGTCAGGTCTCCTTCGGCGGCGGCTTCGGCCAGTTCCTCTTCCGAAGCCTGCTCTACGGCGCCGTCGAATTGTTTGAGCACCCGAATCGCTTTCTTTACGCTTACCGGGTTCCCGATCTGGATTGCGCTCGCCAGGGTCGGCCTGGCGGTGACGGGATCAAAAGTCTCAAAACCGCGCAGATAACTCAGGTAGAGAGGATTGGCATTTTCAGCCTGGGCGCAGACGATCCGAGGGAGGCGGCCGACCAGACCCGCGTCTTTCATTAACAGGAAGCCTTGCCCGAGCGCGCTTACGTTCCCGAGGTTGCCCCCCGGGATGACGATCAGGTCCGGAACCTGCCAATCGAACTGCTGGCACAATTCAAAGCTGATGGTTTTCTGTCCTTCCACGCGCAGCGAATTCATGGAGTTGGCCAGGTAGATGTTGTGCCGGCCGGTAATTTCGCGGACGATGCGCATGCACCCGTCGAAGTCCGTATCGATCGCCAGTGTTATGGCGCCGTGCGCCAGCGGCTGGACAAGCTGCGCGCGCGAGACCTTGTTCTTGGGCAGAAAAACAATGGCAGGGATGCCGGCGGCCGCCGAGTAGGCTGCAAGCGCCGCGGAGGTGTCTCCCGTAGAGGCGCAGGCGACCGCGGGGATGTCTTTGCCTTCGCTCCTCATCTGTTTCACCATGCTGACGAGAACCGTCATGCCGAGGTCCTTGAAGGATCCTGTGTGGCTGTTCCCGCACTGTTTGACCCAGAGGTCCTCCAGCCCCCAGCGAAAGCCGAGTTGTTCGGCCCAGAAAAGGTTGCTCCCCCCTTCGCACGTGGAAACGATGTTTTCATCGCGGACGTCCGGGCAGACAAATTCTTTCTTGCCCCACACGCCGGAACCGTAGGGCCAGGCCGTCCGCATAAAACGGTTGTCGAAAATCTCCTTCCACTCGTCGGGAGAAGTCATACGCAGAGGCTCCAGATCGTGTACGACCTCGAGCAGGTCGCCGCACTTCGGACACGCGTAAATGACTTCATTCAAGGGATGATCGCCGGGACACCCGTTGATGCAGCGGAACCTGGCGCGGTAGCGGGCATTGGGATTGGGGTGTTTCATGTGTACAGCCATGGGATGTGCCTCTGTGTCATTCTAGAGACGTGCCGTGGAACGTGTCAATTATTCCCGGGAAACGCAGCCATCACGCCGTCACGAGCCCGACGAAGTTGCGGGAAGGCAAGCTCGAGAATTCAAGCGCTCTATTCACCACGCAGACACGGAGGAGGGCCCTTTGATTGCGATTGCGGATTTCGGATTCGGAATTAACGAACAGCTTCTCTATCAGGACAATCCGCAATCCGAAATCCGCAATTCAACGGGAGGACGTCTTGCCGCCCCAGGGGTCACTGTCTGAATCGCAGGGGGCAACATGCGGACGTCTCACATAGAAATAAACCTTTTGGGGATTGTCTCCCAGGATAAAAACTCCTATATTCGCTGTCGTATTGCCGGCGGACCTACTGTAGGTGATTGACCCCGGCAATGGATCCTGCCAAGGAGGAGATCGTGGGGAGCAGCGATCACGACCATGACCACGACGGCCCGGGACCTCACGGCGCTCCGCTGACCGAGACGCAGCTCCGCGTCAAGGCTCTCGAGTCGCTGCTCGTGGACAAGGGGCTGGTCGACCCGGCCGCGCTCGACGCGCTGATTGATACTTACGAGACTCAGGTCGGGCCACACAACGGCGCCCGAGTCGTCGCTCGCGCGTGGGTGAATCCCGCCTTCAAGCAGCGCCTGCTCGAGAACGCCAGCGCCGCCATCGCCGAGCTTGGTTTTGCCGGCCGGCAGGGAGAAGACATGGTGGTGATCGAGAACACGTCGAAGGTCCACAACCTGGTCGTGTGCACGCTCTGCTCCTGCTACCCGTGGCCGGTGCTCGGCCTGCCTCCGGTCTGGTACAAGTCGGCGGCCTATCGCTCTCGCGCCGTCTTCGACCCGCGCGGCGTTCTGCGCGAATTCGGGCTGGAACTGCCGAAACATGTCGAGGTGCGCGTGTGGGACAGTACGGCGGAGCTGCGCTACCTCGTACTACCCGAGCGCCCGGCAGGCACCGAGGGGATGAGTGAGGAGCAGTTGGCCGCGCTGGTTACGCGCAACGCGATGATCGGCGTCGCCAGGGTGCCTTCGCCGGCGAAGGCGGCGCGACCATGAACGGCGCGCACGATCTCGGAGGCATGCACGGGATGGGGCCCGTCGTCGCGGATCGGGACGAGCCGGTCTTCCATCACGAATGGGAACGCCGCGTGTTCGGCATGACGCTTGCCTCCGGCTTCCTGGGAAAGTGGAACATCGACATGGCGCGCTACGCGCGCGAGCAGATGCCCGGTCCCTCGTACCTGAACACGACCTACTACGAGCATTGGCTGTTCGGCCTCGAGCGCCTGCTCGTGGAGAAGGGCCTCCTCTCGCCAGACGAGCTCCGG
Organism: Acidobacteriota bacterium; assembly: GCA_003225335.1. Lineage (GTDB taxonomy): Bacteria > Acidobacteriota > UBA6911 > UBA6911 > UBA6911 > Gp18-AA60. Next base: position 840 of record QHZE01000280.1, on the reverse strand, counting down.
ACCGGCCGCCCCCAGGGTCCGGCCCCCGACCCGCTCCGCGTCCTGCGGGCGAGGGACGTGGGCAAGGTCCTGTCCGAGGGTGGCAGCGCGCGGCGCTCCCAGGGCGCGCCGCGGCGCTTCAAACCCGGCGACCGGGTTCTCGCGCGCAACATCCACCCCCTAGGACATACAAGGCTGCCGCGCTACGCGCGGGGCAAGCGAGGCGTGATCGAACGCGACCACGGCGTGTTCGTGTTTCCCGACACGAATGGCATGGGGCTCGGCGAGAAGCCGCAGCACTGTTACAGTGTGCGCTTCACGCTGCGAGAGCTGTGGGGTCCCGGCGCCTCACGGCGCGACAGCGTCCACATCGATCTGTGGGACGATCACCTGGAGCCGGTATGACGACGCCCGATCTCGGCAACCTCCCCGGCATCCCGCGCGAGGACGAGGGGCCCGTGTTCCGCGCGCCCTGGGAGGCGCAAGCATTCGCCATGGCCGTCGTGCTCCACGAGCGCGGCCACTTCACATGGAAGGAGTGGGCGGAGCGCCTCGCCGGCGAGATTGCGGGGGCGAAAGCACGCGGCGAGACGGACGACGGCCGGCGCTACTACGAGTACTGGCTGGCCGCGCTGGAGCGGCTTGTCACCGAGAAGGGCCTCGTCCTCGCCGACGAGCTAGCCACGCGCAAGGCGGAGTGGGACCGCGCGGCGCGCGAGACGCCGCATGGGAAGCCGCTCGAGCTGCGCCGCGGGAATTAGAAATCGGCCGCCGGCAGCGGCCGTTCCCGCATCCCGTACCAGATCCGGGAACGCGCAGCCGCGTGGATTGGACCCACCGCCCGGCTCATCACCGCGAATG
>QHZE01000726.1 GCA_003225335.1 Acidobacteriota bacterium | reverse complement strand
TTTTTCTCACAGTATACGTATCCGGTATTTGCCTGGGCCAAAGACCAGGGCGCTATCGCCGGGTTCGCTCACATGCAGTACCTGCCTTACGCCTTCTATCCGCCGCCCGACGGCATTCCTCTGTCGCTGGACTGCTGCGCACCGTTGGAATATCCCGTGGAAACCGCGCTGGGAACTTCCTCGTTCTTGATGGAAGACGTGCACGGAAGTGATTCGGCGATGCAGGCTTATTATCGAATCCTGAACACCGGCTTTCGTCCCGGCCTCGCGGCGTCCACGGACTACTCGTGCAACTATGGGGAGCCTTACGGGACTCTGCTGACCTACGTCAGGATTCCAGACGGCAACTTGACTTACCGCAAGTGGATCGAGGGAATCGCCAAAGGGCGAACCGTGGTCTCGCGAAACGCCCACAACGAATTCCTGGACCTTAAGGTGAATGGCACCGCAACTCCGGGAGATGAGATTCGCCTCCCGGCGACGCGCCCCGTGCGAGTGCGAATTGAGTGGCGGTCTCTCAAAGAAGCAGTCGGCAGGGTTGAGCTTGTACATGACGGCGCAGTGGTGGCGTCACAAACGGGCGCTGTGGCTCGCGGCGCCCCAGTGGTGTTCGAGGCCACGGTGGACTTTCGCCAAAGCGGATGGCTCGCCGCCCGCCGGATGGACTGGCAGAATGGCCACCAGACTCATACCGGCGCGGTTTTCGTCATCGTGGAATCAAAGCCCATCCGCGCCAGTGCCAGCGACGCGCAGTTCTTCATCCAGTGGATCGACCATTTGATTAGTCGGACCTCGCCGGGAGGAAGCTGGGGCCAGTTCTTCTCCAAGGACCGGGAGGCCGCTCACATTCGCTACCGGGCGGCGAAGACAATCTTTGAGAGAATTGCGCTCGAAGCTCGGCAGCAAGCACTGTCACTCTCAGCCAAGGGAAAGTTCGCGGCTCGCTGAGATTGGTCTCGCCGCCTTTGTGATTGAACACGATTCATCCCGAAGCATGACGGAGCGTGAAAATGTAGGGTCGGCGCCTGGGCCGGGCTGGGCTGGGGCCCCGCCCCCTTGGAAAACGGGCCAGGCCCTACAATCACGTATCACCGGCATTTTAGAAATAGCCAAGCGGCACAGCTTCGCGCTGTGCTCGGCACCATGGATAATCTGGGCTGAGACGGCTGCCAGTCCGGCACTCTGTTCGGGGGGATGTTGCGAATGAACTCCAGGCGCCTGAAGTATGTCATCGCTTGCGTGGCGTTGGTCTCCGGGCCTTTGCTTTTCGCTCAAGGCAAGGAGTCTGTGGCCCGGGTTACTGTCGACCCCACGGAGCGGCTCCAAACCATTGAGGGTTTTGGAGTCAATTTCACCGGACCCTATTTTCGTGATGATCAGAAGGCAATGTTCGACATGTTGATTGATGACCTTGGGGCGACCATCTTCCGCGTGGTTCCCTATCTCGTCTACAGTAACTGGGAAGAGGTCAACGACAACGACGATCCCAATGCTATGAACTGGGAATATTACAACAACCGCTATTCCGGGCCGATTTTCGAGCCAACCTGGAGAGCACTACGATACCTGAACTCGCGCGGCATTCGTCCAGTGATCGCACTCATGGGACCTGTGCCCGATTGGATGGCCGATGACAAGGCGCCCGCGCCTAAGCACGCTGTGTGCGGCAAGAGCACCAAGGTGCGGGTCCTATCGCATCTCAGTCCGGCGATGTACCCCGAGTTCGCCGAGGAAGTGGTGTCGATGCTGATGTACGCGCGCAACAAAGCTCGCGCCGATTTTGGGTACTTCAGTCCGGTTAACGAAACGGATTGTTATCCTGCGGAAGGCCCCCGGATCGACCCGGAAGAGGCGCCAAGGGTCCTCGGCGCCGTCGCGGCTCGCCTCAAGAAGGAAGGGCTGGGAGACGTCAAGCTGATGGTGGCGGACCAGGCGATCATCACCAACGATTACATCGACCCGATTCTTGAGGACGCAGAACTGATGAAGCAGGTGGGTGTCTTCAGTTTTCACACCTACGGCGAGAATTCTGTAGGACCGCAGGTCCGCCGGGTAAAGGCCAGCAAGTATCCTCAGACCCCGGTATGGCTGACCGAATACGGAGACCTGAACGACCTGGACAAGACTGCCGAGAACGACTGGAAAAAGTTCTCATTGGCGGCTAACCGGCGCGCACTGACCGCTTTGAACCAGGGAGCGAGTGCGCTCCTTTACTTCGACGCCTTTGATGATTATGAAGAGTGCGCGCGCCGCATGTGCTTCTACGGGCTTTTCACGAGCGACGATCAAATCTACAAACCTAAGAAGCGTTACTACGCCACCCGCCAGTTGTATCACTTCGTGCGCCCCGGCTCGCAGCGAGTTGCGGCACGCACCGACGCTCCCGGCTTCACCATCTCAGCCTTCCGCGACCCGACCACACATACCCTGACTATCGTAGGCGTCAAGGAAGGAGGCGCGAACCGGCTCCAAGTCAACTTGTCCACGGGCGCCGATTCAGCCACCGCCTGGGATCTGTACGAAACGACTCGAAATGAGGATGGTATGAAAACAAACACCGTGACGGTT
>QHZE01000725.1 GCA_003225335.1 Acidobacteriota bacterium | reverse complement strand
CAAGTATCACGATCGTAAGCACATGCCCTGATCTCCGGCGCTGCCCATCTTTGGCGCGCCGCGTGCAAGCTAACGGCTGTCCGAGTCAAAGGAGCTTTTTCAAATGGATTCAGCCGTCAGGCCTCGATCAATGACTACGCCTTTACCCAGAATCTGACCAAGGTGTGGAAATCCCATGTCATGAAGTTCGGGTACCACTACAACCGTGACAACAAGAAGCAGACGGCCAACTGGGGTTTCAACGGCGAGATCAACTTCAACAATTACAACGCCTCTTCGATGCCGCTGGATACGGACAACGGGCTTGCGAACCTGATGCTGGGAAACTTCAACTCCTACACCATGGGCAACGCCCACGTTTACCCGTATTTCAGGTTTGAGTCGCACGAATTGTTCGCTCAGGACAGTTGGAAGGTCGCCAGGCGCCTGACCTTCGAGTACGGCATCCGCTTCCAGCACACCACTCCGACTTACACGTACACGCGCGACGGCTCTCCGCCGCTCGAAGGTACTTGGCTGCTCTACAGCGTGGATCTGACCAAGTACAATCCTTCGGCAATGCCCGTCCTCGATCTCAGCAAGAATGGCCTGGTCGTTGGCAACGCTCTCGAGCAGTTGCAGGCGAATGGTCTTGTGTGCGATCCCTGCAATGGAACTCCGCCAGGGTTCTCTCCTACCAAGAACTTCGTCGCTCCGAGACTCGGCTTCGCATATGACATTTTCGGCGACGGCAAAATGTCTCTGCGCGGCGGGTTCGGGACGTACTATGAACGCTTGCGCCAGAACAACTTCAACTTTGGCGCGGGCAACGTCTGGCCCAACAGCTTTCCCGGGACAGTGAACTACCAGAACGTGACCCAGGTTACGGCCCTTTCTCCGACGGTTCCCCCTCAGCCTCAGGTCTCGAACCTGGGTTACACGGTCTGGCCCGCGGACAACACGATGCCGAGCATTTATTCATGGTATCTGGGCATTCAGAGAGAACTCCCGGCCAAGTTCTCGTTGGATCTCTCCTACGTAGGGAACCGTGGGGTCCACCTGATGGATCAGCGCCGCGTGAATGCGGTGCCGGCAGACACTTTCCTCGCTAATCCGAACCTGTTGCCGTCGCTCAATAACGTGCGCGATGCGGCGCGGCCGTATTATGGCTTTGGCAGCCTGAACGCGGTCGAAACCCTCGCCTACTCCTCTTACAACGCGATGCAATTCCGGCTCAGCAGGAGGTTCTCCAAGAACTTCGCCTTCAACTTCAACTACACGTGGTCGAAGGTGATGGACCTGGTGGACAACGACTCCGACCAGATCAACAACCCCTACGACATGCGCGCGAACTGGGCGCCGGCGAGTTACGATCAGACCAACGTGACTACGTTTGACTTCATCTATCAACTGCCCAATGTGAGAGGGAATCTTGACAAGACGGGGTTGAGATCTCTACTTAACGGTTGGCAACTCAGCGGGATCTTCCGCGCCCAGTCAGGCATGCCATTCAGCGTCACCTCGAACGGCGATCTGTCATGCGCGGACTGCGGGAGCCAGTACCCCAACGTCAGCGGCAATCCCACTACCGGCAACGTCAATCAGTGGCTCAATCCGTCCGCCTTCACCCGTCCGCTGGACGGCCAGTACGGCGACGGCCATCGGAACGAGTTCCGCATGCCCGGCATCAGGAATCTCGACGCCACCATATCGAAGAGCTTCAAAATTGCGGAGTACGTACAAGCGTCCGTACGTTGCGAAGTATTCAACCTCTTCAACAATTCCCAGGTCTGGGGCGTCAACAGCAGTTTCCAGGCCGACAACCAGGGTGGCGGAATCTCCACCAACCTGAAGAACTTCGCGTATCCCAACTCATACCGGGATTCGCGAGTTCTCCAGTTCGGCTTCAGAGTCAGTTTCTGATCCCGGATTTCAGCCCGACTGCAACAGAAAGCCCCGCCGAAGGCGGGGCTTTCTGTTTTAGGTGACAGTCAAAGAAGCTGAAGGGTCTTTGTAGTTTAACCTTCAAATAGACGCGTCACCGTATTTTTATTTTTTGCGGATGTCTTCCCCTAGCGTCCTTGCCTTGTGGTCTTCAAGGAGCCGGTTGTAGATGTCAGCGTGCTCCTTGGCTTCGGCTTCGTTGCCGATGCGGCGATAGGCAATCGAAAGCTGGAACTGAGCGGTGATGTGCCGCGGGTCGCTTCGGACGACTTTTTCGAGGCTGTCTATTGCGCGATCGTACTTGCCCAACCGGTTGTACAGCAGTCCGTAAACAAAGTGCATTTCAGGATAGTCGGGACTGAGTGCGGCGGATTTCTCGAGCCACTGGCGGCATTTTTCGATGTCACCCTGCGCATAATCCAGATAAGCCAATTCCGCCATCGCCGGATAAGAGGCCGGATTGATCTTCAACTCGGCCTCAAAGCAGCGGCGTGCCTCATCATGGCGTTTGGTCTCGAGAAAGACTCTCCCCATGTAATAGTTGACCTGCGGCAACTCCGGCGCCTTTGCATAAACCTGCTGGAATTGTTCCTGGGCTCGCTTGAAGGAGGCGAAAGAAAAGTAACAGATCGCAAGCTGGAGGCGGGCATCGAGGTCGTCCGGAAAGTG
>QHZE01000724.1 GCA_003225335.1 Acidobacteriota bacterium | reverse complement strand
TGAACACAGAGCAGCAAAGCCGCAACCAAACTAAAGTCCTTCGCGCCTTCGCGGTGAAAGTCCAGCCCAGGATTCACCGCGAAGCCGCGAAGAGCGCGAAGCACGCGAAGAAAAATCCTTTCCTGCCAGCAAAGGATTTTCGGGTTAGTAGTACAGATGAACACTGACTAGGCCGGTGTTTCGTCAGGTCGCTCGCGTATGCTTTCCTGGGAGCGCACGCTTCCAGCGTGCCCAGTGTCTCGTCACACCCTGCGCACGCAAGATGCGTGTCCGGAGGCATGGTTGATAAAGAGAAATGGAACAAGCTTAGTTCTTTGAAACCGCCGATGAACGCGGATGTTCGGCGCCGCTCATCCGCGTGAATCGGCGTGCATCGGCGGTTCCCTAACCTCGGCGGTAGGAAGGCTCCCTCGCTATAGCCTCTTGGTGGACACAAAGTTCACAAATCGGTCAAGTTTTGTAGCATGGCCGGGACGGCCAGGCCACGAAGCCATTGTGGCACGGGCGTCTCGCCCGTGAATGACTGGGCGGTATGAGGATCCATCGCTATGACTAGGTCGTTCCTCTCTCTTCTCTGCGTCCTCTGCGGCGAGATCGGTCTCGCCGCCGAGCCCGGGATGGTCTTCATCCCGGGCGGCGCGTTCTCCCGCGGCCGCAGCTACGACTGGCCCGACACCCGCCTCCCCTGGTACCGGAATCCACTCAAGGACGACACTCCGGTCCGCAAGATTTACATTGATCCCTTCTACATGGACGAGGCCGAAGTCACCAACGAGCGCTACGCCGCTTTCGTGAAGGCCACGCGCCACAAGCCCCCCTACGAGTGGTTCAAGGGAGAGATCCCGAGGGGGAAGCAGAGGCATCCGGTGGTGAACGTAAGCTGGGATGACGCCGCGGCGTTTTGCGCCTGGGACGGGAAGCGCCTCCCCACCGAGGCCGAGTGGGAACGCGCCTGCCGCGGCGTCGCCGAAGGCCGCATATACCCGTGGGGCAATACCAATCCGACCGCCGATCAGGCCGTCTTCAACTCCGACAGCGGCACCGCAGCCGTCTGCGCCAAGGAACGCAACGACTTCGGCCTCTGCGATATCATCGGCAACGTCTGGGAGTGGACCGCCGACTGGTACAGCCGGAATTACTACGAGGTAGCTCCCGACCGCAACCCGCCCGGGCCCGGCGAAGGCGCCTACCGGGTCCTCCGTGGCGGCTCCTGGTTCGACCAGCCTCAGCTCTTCCTCACCTGCTCCTACCGGAGTCGGGCTCGCCAGGCGGAACGGAGCCCTACCATCGGGTTTCGCTGCGTCAAGGGCCTCAAGCCACGCCAGTAGACACTCTACAGAATAAATAGTAGAATGCCTACGCAATGAGCCGCAAAAAACCGCCCTCGCGTGTGGAACTCCTGCAAGGCACGCTCGACCTCCTCATCCTCCGCACCCTGCTCGCAGGACCCACCCACGGGCATGCCATCGCCAAACACATTCAGCGGACCTCGGAAGACCTGCTCCAGGTCGAGACCGGTTCGTTGTACCCTGCCCTCCACAGGCTGGAGGCGAAGAGTTGGGTCGCGGCTTCTTGGGAGCTGTCCGACAAGGGCAAGCGGGCCAAGTACTATCGCCTCACACCGCTCGGGCGGAAACAGCTCGCGACCGAGCAATCGAAGTGGCAGGCGTTCGCGCGCGCCATGGGACTGATCCTGAATCCAGTGGATCAGGAGGTGAAATGAACGCGTTCTTTCGTAAGTTGAATTGGCTGGTACACCGCTCTCGCAAGGAAGATGAGCTTACCGA
>QHZE01000723.1 GCA_003225335.1 Acidobacteriota bacterium | reverse complement strand
ACACGAATTCCCTTACGTTAGCTGAAGCCTTGCTCTGATACCCTCTTTTCGTGGAATTCGTGTAATTCGTGGCCAAGCCTTGGATCAATGCTTTACTGAGGATTCGGGTGCCGACGATGTCAAGATTGCACAGAAGCCTTCTCGCGGTTTCGATTCTTTTCATCTCGCTTGCCTACGCGGAGGTCCGGATTGCAGGGACCTGGGCAAACTGGCGCGGACCGCACCAGAGCGGAGTTTCCGACGAGAATGGATTACCGTCTTCGTGGTCTCCGGAAGGCGAGAACCTGGTGTGGAAAGCCCCCTTCGGCGGCCGCTCCGCGCCAATCATCATGGAAGACCGCCTTTACATGGTGAATGCGGCGGAGGAGGGCGAACAGGAGCAGGAGCGCGTTCTGTGCCTTGAAGCCAACACAGGCAAGAGGATCTGGGAGCGCCGTTTCAACGTGTACGGCAGTGATGTGCCGCCTCACCGAGTCGGATGGGCTTCACCTGTGGGCGATCCCTCCACGGGGAGAATTTACGTGATGGGCGTCAGCGGGACATTTATGTGCCTGGACCGCAACGGCAAGGTGCTCTGGGAGCACAGTCTCGCGGAAGAGTTCGGAATTATCACAACTCACGGAGGGCGAACAGTAACCCCCGCCATCTTCGAGAACCTGGTCATTACCAGCGGTATCACCTCCGGGTGGGGAAGCCAGGCGCGAGGAGGGCACCGATACATTGCGTGCGACAAGATGACGGGCGAGGTCGTATGGGTCGCGCAGCCGGGTGGGAATCCTTACGATACGTGCTACCCGACGGGCGTTGTCTCGGAATTCGCGGGTAAGACGCTGCTCGTTGACGGGGGAGCCGATGGATCGATTTATGCCATGAAACCCCGGACGGGCGAGAGGGTCTGGATCTTCCCGTTCAGCAAGCGGGCCATCAACGCGTCCGTGGTTGTGGACGACAAACGAGTCTACGCATGTCACGGCCAGGAGAACCTGGACACCAACGTCATGGGCAGAGTCGTGGCGCTCGACCCTTCCGGAACGGGCGACATAAACAAGACCGGTGAGATCTGGCGGGTCGACGGGCTCACGGTCGAGTTCCCTTCCCCGGTCCTTCATGGCGGCAAACTGTATTTGATCGACAACGGCGCGAACCTTATCTGCCTCGACAGCACCAATGGCAAGGAGCTGTGGAAGCTCAGCCTGGGCACGATTCAGAAAGCCTCCCCTGTCTATGCGGATGGAAAACTCTACGTGGGAACGGAGAATGGAAAGTTCTACATCCTCAAGCCAGGGGAAACGGAATGTAAGGTCCTCGACGTGGATGAGCTGAGCAAAATCGCCGGGGAAGAGGAGATCCTGGCCTCCGCTGCCGTAGCCAACGGCCGCGTCTATCTGGTGTCCACAAAAAACACATACTGCATTGGCTCGCGCAGAGTGCCGAGGCCGAGCCCGGCGCCGGGCTCCCACCTGGCTCTTGCTGCGGCCGACTCCAGCGCAACGCCTGCTTTGGTGCAGGTCATTCCTGCAGAATCATTGATTGCCCCCGGGCAGGAAGCCCGCTTCAGAGTCCGGACTTACGACGCGTCCGGCAATTTCCTGCGGGAAGAAACGGGCGTGACCTGGTCGCTTGCCGGGCTCCAGGGGACTGTGAGCGCGGATGGCAAGTATGTTGCGCCCAAGGGCCCTCAGGCCGGCGAAGTGCGCGCTACGGTAAGCGGGATCACGGGCGCCGCGCGAGTGCGCGTGGTTCCCCCGCTTCCATGGAATGAAGACTTCGAATCCCTTGCGCCCAAGAGCGTTCCCGCTCACTGGATAGGGGCGGGCGGCAAGTATGAGGTGCGGGAGGTCGAAGGAAACAAAGTCCTCGTAAAGCTCTCCAACGAGTTCTCCCTCTTGCGCCGCTGCCGGACCTACATGGGCCCCTCGAATCTGTCCAACTACACGATGCAAGCGGATGTCCTGGGGATCGAAAAGCGGCGGCAGTTGCCCGACATCGGCATCATCGCGCAGCGCTACGCGATGGTCCTGACCGGAAATACTCAGAAGCTCTGGATCGAAAGCTGGCAACCCGAGACGAAGCGGTCCGTAAGCGTGCCGTTTGAGT
>QHZE01000279.1:4008-25130 GCA_003225335.1 Acidobacteriota bacterium | reverse complement strand
GCCTGGATCTGGGCCTGAGCAAATCCTTCAACCTCCCTTGGAATGAAAATCACAAGCTTCAGATCCGCTGGGAGGTGTTCAACGCCACCAACACGCAGCGCTTTGGCTTGCTGGACCAGAGCCGGAGCGGCTACGGGCTGCGTCTCGATCCCGCCGTGCGAAACCTGACTCCTCCAACGAACTGGTCGAACTTTACGGGAATTCAGGGCGCTCCTCGCGTCATGCAGGTTGGCGCCCGGTTGCAGTTTTAACTGCAGCCTCGCATGGAGTTCAGGCTTTAACCTGCTACGGGCGCAGGGCAGCCTGAAGGCTGAGATCCAAACCTGGCACAAAGGAGTTCGTGGGCTCTTGTTTTGGGGGTTCGACTAGGCTGAGCTGCACCACGAAGACACGAAGACGCGAAGAATCGCAAAGGATTTCTTCGCGTCTTCGTGTCTTCGTGGTGAGATTTTTTTGGTTGCGGCGGGGCTGCTGCGTGTTCACCTGGGTTTCGTTCATACCTTTGGTTTCACTTCCTCAAATGCACCGGTTGCCAGAACGCTCCGTTGCCGGCGGAATCCCAGGCGGCAAACCGCAACCATTTCTTCCCGGTCGTGTCGAACGGGATCCGGAAGCGGTGACTCCCGAACGGCGGCTGGCCGGTTACGGAGATGATCTTGCGATCCGTCTTCTGGCCGTCGCCCCAGACCACCTCGACAAATTCGAGCGGGAACGTCCACTCCAGCTCTGCCACGATCGTTCGCTGGCCGCCCGAGCCCTCCAGGTCAAAGCTTCTGAACAGCACTTCGCCGCTCGTGACAAAAAAGTCGCCGGCCCGCATCGCCTTCACGATCGGGGACCAGGTTTCGTCGAAGCCTGGCAAGCGATTCAGTTTGACGTAGTTCACCATCAGGTGCGGATACGTGTCGTCGTCGGGAAACTTGGCATACGTGTCCCCCTCCGCCACCAGATACTTCGGGCCCGCCCAGTTATTCATGTCGTCCAGGGTGCCCAGACAGCGGACCTCGCACAGCCGGCTCTCGGAGAGATCGACGGGCAGCGACTGATAGGAGCCGCCAAGGAAGCGATCGCTGCGGAAGTGCTCCGTTTCGCGGATCGCATCGGGATAACCGCTTGAACCCTTCGTCCTCGGGTGGGCCTGCCAGACCAACCCATCTTCCTCTGTCAGCATCTGCAGTTCGTCGGCAGGTGATCCCACGTGATACACCTTCCCGTACTCGGGATGGTTCTCGACCAGCGGCTGTCCGGGCTCGCGGACGTGGGTCCAGTACACCGGGCGCGAGAATACTGCGGTATAGTGCCCGCCGAAGTGGGCGTTCGGCTCCTCGCCGGGCACAATCAGAAAGTCGCGATCGGAGTGGCGGCGGCAGGCGTCGAAATACGCTTTCTGCTCCTTGAACCGCAGCGGCCCCGGATCGCTCGGGTGGCCGTCGCCGTGGAAATCGGACATCATCGCGATGTTGATTCCGAGCGCTCGAAATGTGGGAATCCACGGCGGCTGGAAATCGATGCTTCCCGCGTCCAGCACCTGCTCGTGGAAATGTGTGTGGAAGTGACTGACAGCCACCTGGAAGCCGGGTATCACCTTGTACCGGTCGTCGTGAGTGAACTGCATCACGGTCTCCTGTGTGGCCGGACCGGGCTCCGGACTGAGATAGTAGTAGACTGCCATGCGCTGCCAGGTCCCCGGGGGAGCGTTGTAGAGCGCATAGTTCGCCATTGCGAAGCTGCGCGCCTGGCGCGACCGGCGCTGCCACACGTCATCCGAGAAGCCGAACGGCCTGTACATCTCCTCGTGGTCGGCCTGGCGGACGCCCACCGAGAACGAGCCGGCGTCGTCTTTGCGGTACCACACGTACCCCAGGTTCAATTCGATTTCGCGGCCGAAGAAGAACTTGTGCGGCGGCGGGAACACCGCCACCGACCCGCCGGATGTCTCGACGATCGCCAGGCGGTTGCGGGCCCGCAGGGCCACCGGGTCGGTGTTGGGCGATCCGCCAAACTCATATTTCTGCCAGCCGCGCGCGACGTCGCGCCAGATCACGCGCGGCGCGGCGTTCGTCCGAAATCCTTTGAGTCCGGCGCGGTAGTGGTACGCAACCGAGGGCTCTTCGGTCTTGGCGATCGCCTCCTGGCGCAGCAGGTTGGTTCCTTTGTACACCGTGAACCGCAATCGCCCCGAGAAGATTCCCATCGAGAGTCCCGGGAACGTCACTTCCAGCCGAGCCCCGTCGGTCTTCACCTGGCACGCGGTCGAGTTGTAGGTCGCCGCCGCCCGCCGGACTTCGTCCGAGCCGCGCGGAAGGCCGGGGTTCGTTCCGCCGGCACCCGGTATCACGAGCGGTGCGTCCCAGAATGCCTTCCACTTTTCGCGCTCGAGGAGCTCCGGGTCGCGATCCAGGCCCAACCGGCGGAGCGGCTCGAGCTGCTGCTCAGAGATTCGCCGCCGTGCGGAGGTGACGTGAAACTCGGGGCTGAGGTCGCGCCCCAGCACGGTCCACTGGCCCCCCTGCCGCCGGACCTCCATCTCCCGGATTACCGGCGCGGCGTTCAGCAGGCCGAAACTCACCCGCAGCTCCTGCTCCCGCGCCCCCTGCCAGGTGACGCGCAGCGAGCCTGCGCTCGTTTCGGCCTTGAGTCCGGGCGCTTCCTTATACCCGGTGAGATCGCACTGCATCGAGTTGGTGCTCGCGATCGCGGCGGCGTCAGCCGGACTCTCGGGTTCAAACGGCCCCTTTGAAACTTCGGCTGCTCTTGCCGTGGCCAAGATGGTCAGGATCCCGATCGCTGCTGCGTTTCGCAGGTACACTTTTGTCCTCCTTCACGTTGCATTTACTGCCTGTTTCCGGCGATCATCGCACCAACTGAAAAACTTGGCCACGAATTCCACGAATTTCACGAAGCAGCTCGCAACCAAAAGCAACGAAACCACAGATGAACACGGATGAGCACCGTTATGGGAAAACATCTGGCGCTCAATTTCGGATTGCGGATTTCGGATTTCGGATTAAATTCGTGGCAAGCCTTTCTTTTCAACGGAGGTGAGACATGGGTGCTGAGCAGCCAGGGTTCGGCGCCAGAGTTCTCTTCTTACTGATTCTGTCCTTCCTTGCCGCCGCCAATCTGTTGGCGCAGTCCCCCAAAGGTACGATCACCGGCACAATCGTCGATCCCAAAGGCGCATACGTACCGGGCGCGGAGGTGACCGCGGTACACGTTGCCACGAACCAGAAGTTTACCGGGTTCACTTCGGGAGACGGCGTCTATGCCATTCCCTCATTGCCGGTCGGGCTCTATGAAGTGACGGCCAGCGTGCCCGGCTTCTCAACTTACAGGCAAACGGGCGTCGTCCTCGAAGTCGGGCAGCGGCTCCGGCTCGACATCATGCTCAAGGTCGGGGAGGTGACCAATACTGTTACCGTAACCGGCGGCGTCTCCAGGGTGCAAACGGAAGACTCCAGCCTTGGTGGGACCATCGAAAGGAAGCGGATTGAAAACCTCCCACTCAATGGCCGGCACGTCTTGGACCTGGTCAGGCTTGTCCCCGGCGTGCAACCCCGAGTCCGAGGCACGGACGGGTTTGCCCAGGTTGACAATCAGGCATTCTCCCAGATCAGTTTCAACGGCGGACCAACCTACGGTAACCAGATCTACCTGGACGGCGGGATGAACACCGTCCCGGTGCACAACGAGCTCGGGGTGGTCCCGCTGCTGGACACGGTCGAAGAGTTCAAGGTGCACACGAACGCGCTCTCGGCCGAGTTCGGGCAATCGAACGGGGGCGTGGTCAGCTTCGTGACCAAGAGCGGGACCAATCAGTTTCACGGATCGCTCTACGAGTTTGTCAGGAACGACGCGCTCGATGCGCGCAACGCCTTCTTGACGCAGCGCGACCCGATCACCGGGCGAACGAAACCGATGCTGCGCTTCAACCAGTACGGCGGCACGCTCGGCGGCCCACTATACCTTCCGCGCCTGCGAAAGGGGGGCCCGGCGTTTATCAGTGGCAAGGACCGCACGTTCTTTTACGTGGGCTACGAGCGCTGGAATCACCGGCAGGCCAACATCAATCGCTCCACTGTTCCCACGCAGGCGCAGCGCGACGGTGATTTCTCCAATACACGCGACGGCACGGGCAAGCTGATTACGATATATGATCCGGCAACCACCAAACCCAATCCCGGTGGGAACGGCTTCGTCCGGGATCCATTCCCGAACAATAGGATCCCAGGAAGCCGAATGGATCCTCTGTCACTGCGAGTGCTCGAATATATGCCGCTGCCCAATATCGCACCGAACAACCCGTTTACCAATTCGCAAAACTACCTCTCGCTTCAGGGTTTCCCCTCCGACCAGGGGGAGCTCAGCCTGCGCATCGATCACACCCTGTCGGAGAAGGACAAGATTTTTGGCCGCTACACCGTTACAAGAAACACGCGCATGAACCGGGCCTGGGGCTTGGGCCCGGCCGATACCGACGCCCGCAACGACCAGCGGGACAACCACAACGCGATCATCGGCCAGACCCATGTTTTTTCACCCGCGATCTTAAACGAGTTTCGGGCCAACGCGACGCGGCAGTACCTGGTCTTCATACATCCGAGCTTCGACCAGGGTTGGCCCGCCAAACTTGGATTTCCCGCGATCTTTCCCCAAGACGCTTTTCCGCCTGTGCAAATCGACGGAATGCTGACTATCGGTGCGGCACGTATGGGTTTCGCCGGAGGCCATCGCCGCCAGCACACGATCCAGATTGCCGACAGCCTGACCTGGACCAGAGGGAGGCACGTCCTCAAGATGGGAACCGATCAGCGGTGGATCCGATTGAATTTCGTCAACCGTGTGAACCCTTCCGGGAATTTCACCTTCGGGAGCGGTCTGACCAACAACCCTCAGAGCCCGGCGGGGACCGGTTTCGGTTTTGCTACCTTCCTGCTCGGCGAAGTCTCCAGCGGCAGCCAATCCGTACGCCCTTTTTTCTCCTTCCACAGCTGGTCGAACGGCAGCTACTTCCAGGACGATTTCAAAGTCACTCGCCGTCTCACGCTCAATCTCGGGCTGCGCTACGACCTGGCTTCCGGCCCGGTCGAACGGTGGAACCGCAGCTCCAACTTCGATCCCTTCATTCTGAATCCGGAGACCGGGATGCCCGGTGTGCTGCAATACGCGGGAGTGACCAAAGACCGCCATTTTACACTGCCGCCGAAGACCAACTTCAGCCCGCGCGTCGGATTCGCCTGTGACTTGACCGGCGATGGCAAGACGGCGTTGCGCGGCGGCTATGGGATCATCTACAGCCTGATCGAAAGCGGCGACACCGCCGGAGACAACGCGAACTCGCTGGGCTTCAGCGTCGATACGGCTTTTGTTGCCCCCGGCGGCGCCCCGGTCAAGGCTTTTCAGTTCAGCCAGGGACCGGCGGTCCTGCTTCAACCCAGGGGGGCTGGTGGCGGGCCTTCCGCCTTTCGGGGTCAGAACGTCACCTACCAGGAGCTGGAGGCTCCGACCCCGTATGTGCAACAGTGGAACCTGACCTTGCAACGTGAATTCCCGTGGCGATGGGTGCTCTCGGCGATTTACGCCGGCAATCGCGGCGTCCACCTCTTCGGCGCGAACTACGATCTGAATCAGTTGGACCCCAAATTCTTCGAGTTGGGGCTGAAGCTGCAAGACCCGGTGTCGAATCCCTTCTTCGGCCAGATCACGAACGGCGCCCTCGCCGGCAGGACCGTCGCGCAAAGCCAGGTGCTGCGTCCCTACCCTGATTACCTGAGCATCAGAACGCTTGCCAATCACGGCGCGGCGAGCACCTATCATTCATTCCAGTTCACAGGCGAGAAGCGATTTTCCGGCGGCTTGGCCGCGATGATCTCTTACACAACCGCGAAGCTGATCAATGATTCCGCCTCGAGCAACCAAGGCAACGGAGGCGGGGGCGATTTCCGCATCGGGAGGTTGGACCGGCGGCAAGACCGCGCACTCGATGAGGGCGACGTCTCCCAGCGCCTGGCCGTCAGCACCGTCTATGAGCTGCCGTTCGGACGCGAGCGGCGCTTCTTGAAAGAGGACGTGCGTAGTTATATCTTCGGCGGCTGGCAAGCGAATATGATTGCCACCTGGGAGACGGGGCGGCCGCTGGTGGTGCGCGGGGCGAATAACTTCACCGGCATCAACTGGCCGGATATGATCTGCGATCCAACTCTTCCCGAATCAGAGCGGAGCGCCGGCCGCTGGTTCAGGACAGAGTGCTTCCGCAACCCGCCGAACTTTGTCATCGGCAACGCGCCGCGCACGCTGCCCAGGACGCGCGGGCCAGGTTATAAGGAGGTCTCGCTCTCCGTTTTCAGGAATTTCAAATTCACCGAGCGGGTCAGGATGGAATTCCGGGGCGAGGCCTTTAACGCCTTCAACTTCGTCAATTTCAACGACCCGAATACCAGTTTCATGCCGAACCCGGCGGGCGTGAATACCAACCCCGACTTCGGGAGGGTCCTCAGCTCCCTGCCGGCGCGGAGGGTCCAATTCGGGTTGAGGCTGACATTTTGAGGATACATCGGCATCCCCATAGCGGCGCAATGCAACCACCGATGAACACAGATGAACACAGATGAACGACCATCCGTGTTCATCTGTGTTCATCGGTGGTTTCGTTCATGTTTTGGGTTGCGCTGTGAACTTTGTGTCCAGCAAGTGGACGCGGCGGCGCTGATTTTCCGCGGCTCGGCAACGGCGCAATGATGCGCATCAAGGCCAAGGAGGTGAAAGATGCGTTGGTTATCCTGCGTTTTGATCTGCCTGCTTTGGGGCGCGACGCTTTATGGTCAGGCCAGAACCTTTGACGTCGTCGTGTACGGCGGGACGGGCGGCGGCGTCATTTCGGCCGTTTCCGCCGCGCGCGAGGGTTTGAAGGTTGCCCTGCTCGAACCGGGCCGGCACCTGGGCGGCATGGTCACCGGTGGATTGAGCGCCACGGATCATGGCAGGAAAGAGACCGTCGGCGGCTACTCGCTGGAGTTCTACGAGCGGCTGGGACGGCATTACGGCAGAGAGATCGAGTGGTATCCCGAACCCCATGTTGCCGAGAAGATTTTTCAGGAGATGGTTCAGGAAGCGAAAGTCACCGTCCTCCTTCAGCATCGCCTGAAGGAGCGGGACGGCGTGGGCAAAAAGGGCACACGAATCACCGAGATCCGGATGGAAAACGGAAGCGCGTTTCAGGCGGAGATCTTCCTTGACGCCAGTTACGAAGGGGATCTGATGGCGCAAGCCGGCGTGTCTTACACTTGGGGCCGCGAAGGCGTCAGTCAATATAACGAATCCCTCGCGGGTGTGCGGCCCAAAGACCGCAATCATCAATTCGACTTCCCGGTTTCGGCGTATGACGAGAACGGGAAGGTGCTGCCCGAGATTCAAAACGAGCCGCGCGGAGAGCTCGGGGCGGGCGATAAAAAGGTTCAGGCTTATAACTTCCGGATGATCCTGACGAAAGATCCGAACAACAAGGTCCCCTTCCCGAAGCCGCCCGATTACGACGCCAAACGTTATGAGCTGCTGGGGCGCTTTCTGGCGGAATTCGTGAAGCAGAACGGACGCCCGCCGCGAGCCGGCGAGATCCTGTTTCCGCGCGACATCGCGAACCACAAATGGGACTTCAACAACCGCGGCCCTTTTTCAACGGACTATATCGGCAAAAGCTGGGAATACCCGGAGGCCGGCTACAGGCGGCGCGCGGAGATCTGGCGGGCTCACATCGATTACACCAAGGGCCTGTTCTATTTTCTGACCCACGAGCCGCGCGTGCCAAAGCCTTTGCGGGATGAGATCGGCGAATTCGGGCTGGCCCGCGACGAATTCAGAGACAACGACAACTGGCCGTACCAGCTCTACATCCGCGAAGCCCGGCGCATGGCGGGCGATTTCGTGATGACTCAGAAGGACATTCAGACCGAGCTCGTGAAACGCGATGTCATCGGAATGGGATCCTACAACAGCGATTCGCACAACGTTCAGCGCTACGTGACTGAGGAAGGGAATGCGCAGAACGAAGGCAATATGGAAGTGCCCGTGACGCCTTACCAGATTCCTTATCGCGTCCTGCTGCCGAAGAAGAGCCAGGCGACAAACCTGCTGGTTCCGGTCTGTTTCTCCGCCAGTCACGTGACCTATTCCACATTGCGCATGGAGCCGGTGTACATGATCATCGGCCAGGCTGCCGGTCTCGCCGCGAAGATGGCGGTTGACAAGAGAGTTGCGGTGCAGGACATCGACACCGCGGCGTTGACCGCAAGGCTCCGCGGCCAGCGGGCAGTGATGGAATGGAACCGCAACCAATAGGTCTTCGCGATTCCCTTTTGCGTGCTTCGCGCCTTCGCGGTGGAACGAGCCTGGCTGAACCGCGGAGACGCGAAGAGCGCAAAGGGTGGCCAAGAATTTTACTGAAAAAGGAGGTCCTCCATGATGCGAAAGGCTGCGGGACTAGCTTGTCTTACCATGCTTGCGCTGCTGCCCCCCCTCGCCGCGTTCGGCCAGGCGGTATATGGCAACATTGTCGGATCGGTGGTTGACCCTTCAGGCGCTGCCGTCCCGAACGCAAGAGTGACCATCACCGACATCAGCAGGTCGGTCAGTTTCAGCACCACGACCCATGAGTCCGGCTATTTCACCCAGAGACACTTGATCGCCGGGAACTATCAGGTGCGTGTGGAGGCCGCCGGCTTCAGGGCGGCAGTGTTGGAGACCGTCGGCGTCTCGGTGGACCAGGACACACGCGTCGACATCAAGTTGCAGGTCGGCGAGGTGAGCCAGGTGATCGAGGTCAGCGCGGAAACCCCGTTGCTGAAGACCGAACGTAGCGATGTGGCGGTCACTTTCAGCGAAAAGACCGTGACAAATCTGCCCATCCTCAACCGCCGTTTCACCACTTTTGAAATTTTCACTCCGGGGGTGCAGGCGTTTCCGGGGCAGACCGCGGCGAGTGAAGACCCGCAAGGTTCCTTTCGCAAGCTGGTCAACGGGCAGAGCTTCGCGGGCACCGCGCACTTGCTGGACGGGACCGACAATCACGATTCAATGCTCGGTCTGATCGTGATCAATCCAACGCTGGAGTCAGTGACCGAAGCCAAGATCACGACGGCGAATTACGACGCCGAATTCGGCGCGATCATCTCCAGGCCCGCAACCCGTTCACGCAGGGGCGCAAGATCGCGGGCACCGACCGTTTCATCCCGGTGACGCAGTGGAATCAATTTGGCGGCGGTGCCGGCGGGCCGGTGGTCAAGAACAAGCTCTTCTTCTTCGGCGATTACCAAGGCACCCGGCGCAACATTGGCGGCTCGGTTTTGATGCGCGTGCCGACAGCCGCCGAGCGGCAGGGCGATTTCAGCGGGACGGGCGTGGACATCTTCGAACCGCAGAGCGGAGCAACTCCCGCACAGCGCACGCAGTTCCCCGAGAACAAGATCCACGCATCGCGTTTGTCACAGCCGGCGTTGAATCTGCTGAACCGATACCTCCCGCTGCCGGGCATTCCGGGCGCCGTAGGCGACCAGCCCAACTACGTCGGCGCGGGTTCGGTCAAGTTCGACGAAGACATGACCAACACGCGGTGGGACTGGTACTACAGCCAGGCGATGCACATCTTCGGGCGCTACAGTTTCGCCGATTACCGGCTGATCTCGCCCGGCGTGTTCGGGAGCGTCGGCGGCGGGCCGGGCTTCGACCCGAACTCGACCTTCTCCGGCGAATCGAAAACCCGCAATCAGAGCATCGCGGCAGGCTTCGACTACACCGTCAGTCAAAAGTGGCTGACTGATTTCCGTTTCGGCTACTACCGCTATCGCGTGAACGTCGACCCGGGCGGCGCTGACACGACTCCGGCCAAAGATGCGGGCATCCCGGGTTTGAACAACGACCCGGTCTATACTTCGGGTATGCCGGGCTTCTTCGTCAACGGCATCGGCGGGTTCAATTTCGGCTATGCGCTGGGAGTTTCGCGCTGCAACTGCCCGCTGCGCGAAAACGAGCGGCAGTTCCAGCTCGTAAATAACTGGACGAGCCTGCGGGGCAATCACACGTTCAAGTTCGGCGCGGACATTCGTCGCGCCTTCAATCTTCGCATTCCGAGCGACCGGCACCGCGCCGGTGAGTTGAACTTCGACGCCGCCCGCACGCAAGGCCCAACGGGCGGAGGCACAGGGTTGGCGAGCCTCCTCCTCGGCGAAGTGAGCCGTTTTGAACGCTACGTCAGCACGGTCACCGACGCGGAAGAGCGGCAGAACCGCTGGTTCTTCTTCGCGCAGGACACGTGGCGCGCGACCAAGAAGCTGACGGTCAATTACGGCTTGCGTTGGGAAATCTATCGGCCGCAAACAGTCACGAGCGCGGGCAAAGGCGGCTTCGTTGACGTCGACACCGGGGAAGTCCTCATCGCGGGAAGCCGAGGAGTGGGCCTTGATCTGGAACAAGAAGGCACGCTCAAAACCCTCGCGCCGCGCCTCGGCATTGCGTACCGTGTCACCGAGAGGACGGTGCTGCGCCTCGGCTATGGACGCGGCTTCGATATCGGCGTGTTCGGCTCCGTCTTCGGGCACAACGTCACGCAGAACCTGCCGGTGCTGGCGATTCAATCGCTGCAACCGGCGGGCAACTTCGCTTCGGTCTTCACGCTCGACCAAGGGCCGCAACCGCTCGACCCAGCCACCATTCTCGACTCGCAGCCGAAGGGGCCCAACGGGCGACCGGTGCTGCCCAACGGCGTGACCGCATTCATTCTGCCGAAGCGTTTGCGCCTTCCCACGACCGACGCCTGGAACGTCACGTTGCAGCATCAACTGCCGCATGACGTCGCCGTTGAAGCGGCCTACGTCGGCACGAAAGGCACGCACGTCTTCGCCGGAGGCGGCGGTGACTATGATTTCAACCAGGCCACCATCCAGGGCTTCGGGCAGCTGACGCTCAACCAACGCAAGCCCTTTTTCGACAAGTTCGGTTGGAGTCAAAACTTCCGCTACTACGGCAGCGACGCGAGCAATAATTATCACTCGCTGCAATTGAAGGCCGAGAAGCGCTTCTCCCGCGGCTATTCCTTGCTCGGTCACTATACCTGGTCACGGTCTTTCAACTACACCAACACCTATTACAACATTGACGCGAAGTTGGCCTACGGCCCGAACGACAACAATCGCAGCCATGTAGTCCTGCTCTCCGGCGTCTACGAGTTGCCCTTCGGCAAAGGCAGGAGGCACCTCAGCAACGCGGGGCGCGCGCTCGATCTGGTGGCCGGTGGGTGGCAGGTAAACACCGTCTTCACCTGGCAAAGCGGCTTGCCATTCACACCGAGTTACCGCGATTGCAACGCCGACCGCGACACAGGCTGGTGCCGGCCTGACCTGGTGGGCGATTACAACAAGGACAACCCGGACCGGAACGGCTGGTTCCCCATCACCTCCGCGCCGCTCACTGCCAACGGGCAGACCGATGGCGCCTGGCGCCGTCCGACGAAAGGCACGTTCGGCTCGGTGGGCCGCAACCGGCTCGTCGGCCCCAGCTTCTCGCAATGGGACCTCTCCTTCTTCAAGAGCTTCGCCATCAGCGAACGCTTCAGAGTGCAGTTCCGCGCCGAGTCGTTCAACTTTGCAAACCACGTGAATCTGGCCAATCCAAACGCCTGTGTTGATTGCCCCGCCGTGGCCGGACGCATCTTCGGCACATTCGCCTTGGCCGTGCCGCGCCAGTGGCAGTTCGCCCTGCGCCTGGAATACTAGGACCGTATTCACCGCAAAGACGCGAAGACGCAAAGAACAACAAAAAATCCTTGCTTCGCGTCTTTGCGTCTTTGTGGTGAAAAGAAGTGCGGGGAACCTAGCCTCGGGCACTTCGCAGGAGCTTCGCGGCTCCCCAGCCCGCCAGAATCAACACCGACAGGACGACCCAGTTATACTTGTTGCCGTAGGTGGCGACGGGATAGTGGTTGCTCACCATGATGAACACTGTCGGCACCACCATGTAGGTGTTGTGCTTGGTGCGCAGTTTGGCCCGGGCAGCAAGCGCCGCGTCGGGCTGTCTGCCCTCCTCAAGGTCGGCGATCATCCGGCGCTGCGCCGGCAAGATTCGCAGCCACACGTTGGCGGTCATCAGCGTGCCAAACATCGCGCCCACATGGATGTAAGCTGCGCGGGTGCTCAGCAGCCGAGTCAGGCCAAACACTACCCCGACCACCAGGAGATAAGAGACGCCCGCAAACACCGTCTCCGATCTTCCCACAGGTGACTGCCAGAGGAGGTCGTACACAACCCAGGCAACGAAGAAGAGGCCAAGCCCGATCGCGACCCCGGTGCCGACCTGAATATCAGCGACCCTGTCATCTACGAGCGCGCCGCCCACGTAATAGACAATGACCAGCAAGAGCATGCCGCTGATCCAGGTCACAGCGGCTTCCCATCGGAACCAGTGCAGCTTCCGGGGGAGTGCCGCGGCGAACCTCTGCTTTTCAACAACATAAAAGCCCCCGCTGTGAACCATCCAAACTCGCCCCGGCGCGTGGTTTTTGCCTCCGGCCTCCTCCGCGGCGGTCAGAGTCCCGTCCAGCCAGGTGAAGAAGTAGGTCTGGCCGATCCACAGGATCCCTGCGAATACGTGGATCCAGCGTACGACAAGGTTGAGCCATTCGCTGGAATTGAAGTCCATCGCTCGCTGCGAGCTCCCCCGATAGGTGATGTTGCACAAGCACCGGGCAGCGTGGAATCGCGGCCGCTCCGCGCGTCGTCGCGCAGGTTGGATGCCAGGGTCATTCTGCAGTCGCCGCTCGAGCGGCGCAAGCATTTCATCAAGGTTGCAAGCTTTGTCGCGAGCGCCCCTGTAATGCTAAGCCGAAAATCCTTTGCTGGCAGGACAGGATTTTTCTTCGCGAAATCTTCGCGCTCTTCGCGGCTTCGCCGTGAATCCTGGGCTGGACTTTCACCGCGAAGGCGCGCAGCACGGGAAGAAAACGCGAAGACTTGAGTTTGGTTGCAGCTATCGCGCGCCGTGTTAGTATTGCGGCGGCGGGGCCGCCACATATGGCGTTTTTTCACACCTTCTGACAGCGTATGGAAACAACGGCATGGAGGTTTGAGCCATGGTAAAGCTGAAAGTCAATCGCAAGGATTATGCAGTTGATGTCAGTCCGGACACCCCGTTGCTATGGGTGCTGAGGGAAACGCTCGGGCTGACCGGGACAAAGTTCGGCTGCGGCATGGCGCTGTGCGGCGCGTGTACCGTCCACCTCGATGGCGAGGCGGTGCGGTCGTGCGTCACGCCGGTCTTGCGCGCCGCGGGCAAAGAAGTCACGACTATTGAGGGTCTCTCGCACGATCTCAGCCACCCCTTGCAGCGGGCCTGGATCGCCGAGGACGTGCCGCAGTGCGGCTACTGCCAGTCGGGGCAGATCATGGCCGCCGCCGTCCTGTTGCGCGAAAATCCTAATCCAGCCGACGCCGAGATCGATGACGCGATGTCGGGCAATATCTGCCGCTGCGGGACGTATCAACGCATCCGCCGCGCCATTCATCTGGCGGCCCGGATGAAGGCCACCGGAGGCATAAGATGAGCGAGATTTTCAATGTCAATCGGCGTGATTTCATCAAGACCGGCGTGGCGGTTGGCGGAGGCCTGATGCTCGGCTTTTATCTGCCCCGCATCGGCCAGCCGGCCAGACGTGCGGAGCAATCAACCTCGCCCTTCGCGCCCAACGCGTTTGTCCGAATTGGCACGGATGACTCTGTCACGGTTATCGTCAACCACTCCGAGATGGGCCAGGGAGTCTATACCGCGCTCCCGATGCTCGTCGCGGAAGAGCTCGACGCAGATTGGACCCAAGTCCGAGTCGAAGCCGCGCCAGTGGACCCGGCCTACAACCACACTCAGTTCGGCATTCAGGTGACCGGCGGCAGCACGAGCACCTGGTCGGAGTGGGAGCGGCTGCGCAAAGCCGGCGCCACGGCGCGGGCGATGCTGATCGCCGCGGCAGCGGAGACGTGGAAGGTCGATCCCGCAAGCTGCCGGGCAGAAAACGGCCATGTCTTTCACACGGCCTCCCGGCGGCGTTTGTCCTACGGACATCTGGCGGACAAGGCCTCAAGCATGACGCCGCCGCAGAACGTCGCGTTGAAAGACCCCAAGGACTTCAAACTCATCGGCAAGCCGGCGAAGCGGTTGGATACACCCGAAAAGATCAATGGCAAAGGCCTTTTCGGTCTTGACGTCAAGGTCCCCGGCATGCTCACCGCCGTCGTTGCCCGTCCACCGGTCTTCGGCGCCAAGGTGAAGAGCTTTAACGCCGACAGGGCGAAAGCCGTGCCGGGTGTGCTGCGCATCGTCGAGATCGACCGCGGAGTGGTGGTGGTGGCTGACGGTTACTGGCCCGCCTTGAAAGGTCGCGAGGCATTGGAGACCGTCTGGGACGAAAGCCCGCTATCCGGGCTTGATAGCCGGACGCAGCGCGACCAGTACGCGGAACTAGCCAGGCAGCCGGGGGCCGTAGCCAGAAAGGAAGGCGACGTTGCGGCCGCGATGGGCCGCGCCGCTAAGAAACTCGAAGCAGTTTATGAGCTGCCCTACCTCGCCCACGCGACGATGGAGCCTCTCAACTGCGTCGCCGACGTGCGTCCCGACGGCTGCGACGTGTGGACCGGTACCCAGCTTCAAACCGTGGACCGCGCCGCGGCGGCGCAGGCTGCCGGTCTCAAACCCGAGCAGGTGAAAGTCCACACCATGCTCCTCGGCGGCGGGTTTGGCCGGCGCGCCGTTGTCGACAGTCACTTTGTGCGGGAGGCGGTAGAAACCTCGAAGGCCGTCAAAGCGCCTGTCAAGGTCATCTGGACGAGGGAAGACGACATCCGCGGCGGGTACTACCGCCCTATGTCTCACCATTCGATCAGCGCCGGTCTGGATGCGGCGGGCAACCTGACGGCCTGGCAGCATCGGATTGTCTGCCAGTCCTTCATAGTGGGTACGCCGTTCGAGGCATTCATCGTCAAAGACGGCGTGGATGAAACGGCGGTGGAAGGAGCTAAGGACCTGCCGTACAGGATTCCCAATCTGCTGGTGGACTGGCAGAAAGCGCCTGTCGGAGTCCCCACCCTGTGGTGGCGCTCGGTGGGACATTCCCACACCGCCTTCGTCGTCGAAAGTTTCCTCGACGAGGTGGCCCACGCTGCGGGCAAAGACTCGTATGAGTTTCGCCGCGCGCTGCTGGTTGGGAACCCTCGTCACAAAGCAGTCCTCGAGTTCGCCGCCGAAAAGGCTGGTTGGGGGAAACCGCTGCCGCAGGGGCGGGGGCGCGGCTTGGCGGTGCACGAGTCGTTCGGGAGCTTCGTCGCTCAGGTAGCGGAAGTCTCGGTAACCAAAGATGGGCAGCTCAAAATCCATCGGGTCGTCTGCGCCATTGATTGCGGCCCAACTGTGAACCCGGACACCATCCATGCCCAGATGGAAGGCGGCGTTGTCTTCGGCCTCACCGCCGCGCTCTACGGTGAGATCACGTTTGAGAAAGGACGTGTGAAACAACGGAACTTCCACGACTATCCGATGCTGCGGATGAATGAAATGCCCGTTGTCGAGACGCACATTGTGCCCAGCGTGGAAAAGATGGGCGGCGTGGGCGAGACCGGCGTGCCGCCGGTTGCGCCAGCATTAGCCAACGCGATTTTCCCCCTCACGGGCAAGCGCATTCGGCGCCTGCCTATCCGCGCCGAAGACCTAAGAAAGGCCTAGTCTAAGTCCAGTTTCTGGCGCGAAACCAAGGACCCCGAAGGGGTCCAGCAGGACAGCCCAGGGCGCAAGCCCTGGGTTCAAGGGCCAAATTGCGGAAAGCCCTGAAAGGGCGGCGCAGGGAGTTCGATCTCAACTCCAGATAAATGCTCGTCATAAGGCGCCTCTTTGGTACCGGGACCAACTGCATCGCCCCTTCGGGGCTTCCCTTGTTACTGTGCTTGTTCCCAGGGCTTGCGCCCTGGGCTTTCCTGAGTCGCCCCTGCGGGGCTAGTTTCGCGCCAGAAACTAGTCTAGCAGCCGTTTTTCCTAAATACGGCAGGTTATTCTCACGGGCACCTTGTGGGACACTGATTGACACCGGATCTCACGGATCTTTACGGATGGATCGACTCCGTGGCGATCCGTAGAATCCGTGAGAATCCGTGTCCCATAATGAGGGTCGTTATGGCAAACGCTGAGGCGCATCGGCAAAACCGGGCGAGACGAGTCGTGAGGTGGATCGTAATCGTTGGCGTTCTGTTTTTGACGGTCTCGGTTTATCAATTCAAAGGGAGAGTGAACAGCGCCGGCTCGCTTCTCACTAATGCCAACCTCGCTGAGGCCATGAGCCAGAAAGATGATGCGGGTGCTCGCGAGGCATTCCTGGCGGCGTACACGGTCTTGATCCACCCGCGCTGCATGAACTGCCATCCGTCGGGAGACACGCCGCTCCAGGGCGAGGATAGTCACCCGCATGCCCAAAGTGTCAAGCGTGGCCCGGACGGGCGAGGCAAGTACGGGATGAAGTGCGGCGCCTGTCACCAGTTGACCAACCTGCCCGGAGCCAACATGCCTCCTGGAGTTCCTAAGTGGCACCTGCCGCCACCCACCATGCGCATGACGTTCGAGGGCAAATCGGCGGGCGATCTTTGCCGGCAACTGAAAAACCCGCGACAGAACGGCGGGAAGACGCTAGAGGGCGCTATCGAGCATCTCGAAGCGGACCCGCTCGTCCTGTGGGGCTGGGCGCCGGGCGACGGCCGCAGCACGCCGCCGCTGAGCCACGCCGAATTCATGCAAAAGATGCGGGAGTGGGTGACTAAGGGCGGTGCCTGTCCCGAATGACAGACCCGGTTCGGCACCAACGAACAATGAAACGAATTCGTAAGGCAGGGCCTCGATTTCTTGAAAATGACAAATGACAAATAGACTTGGGCGCCGTAGTGCCTCATCTGAAAATCACACTACTTGGGCGGCTTGCCCCGGGAAATTTGTCATTTGTCATCGGTCATTTGTCATTTAGTGCTCCGGGAGGTTCGGAGTTCAGGCTTCAGCCTGCTCGGGTGCAGTTCAGCCTGAAGGCTGAACTCCAAACCTCGCACAAACGAGTTCGCAGGGCTCCTGCTGTTGTGAGACACCTGTGGTACCATGCGTGGCAGTCACAAGAGCGATGAGCCGAGTGAGAAACATGACGCCGGGAGCGACGATGAGCATGGAGGAGATAAACGCCCTCGAGCCGGACGAGTTTGTCGCCAGGTTCGGATTCCTGTTCGAGGGATCTCCGTGGATCGCGGCCCGGGCCTGGAATGCCCGCCCCTTCGCAAGTTTCGAGCATCTGCACCGATCCTTTTTTGAAGTGATCCGCAAAGCGAGCACCGACGAGAAAGCAGCCTTGATACAGGCGCACCCGGACTTGGTCGGCGGGGCGGCCCGCACGGGGACGCTGAGCCCGCAGTCTTCCAAAGAGCAGTCATCCGCCGGTCTGGACCGGCTCTCGCCTGAAGAGATCGCAACGTTTGAACGGTTGAACCAGACCTACAAGGACAGGTTTGGATTTCCATTCGTCATTTGTGCCCGCGAGAACACGAAAGACGGCATCCTCGATGCGTTTGCCTCCCGTCTTTCCAACTCCCGTTCCGCTGAAATCGAGATCGCTCTGCGCGAGATTGCAAGGATCGTCTACCTGCGGATGTTCGAAGTCGTGAGCCCGGACTAGCGCTCACCGCGAAGGGCCAACGACGCGAAGAAAACGCGAAGGACTTTAGCCTGGTTGCGGTTATGTTGTTCTGTGTGCGTCAGTGTTCATCGGTGGTTTCACTACGAAGCCGAAAATCGTTAGGTAGCTTAGCTAAGCTATAGATAGCGAAGTGAGCATACCGCCCCGGTCTTCATGGGCGGGACGCCCGTGCCACGATGGCTTCGTGGCATGGCCGTCCCGGCCATGATACAAACCTTGACCGATTTGTGAGCTTTGTGTTCACCAAGTGGACCTAGCAGGAAAGGATTTTTCTTCGCGGCTTCACGGTGAATCCTGGGCTGGACTTTTACATGTCAGGCAGCCTCACCACGCATGTGCTGGACACGTCTCGGGGCCGTCCGGCCGCGAATGTGGCAATCGAGGTATGGGCGACCGATCCGCAGGGGGACAACCGGAGGTTGCTGAAGACAGCGCGCACGAATTCGGACGGCAGAACCGACGCGCCGCTGCTCGCAGGCGCGGAGCTGCAGGCGGGATATTACGAACTGGTATTTACAATGGGGGACTATTTCGCCGCACAATCCAGCGCGACTTCAGAGCCGCCGTTCCTCAATCGGATCCCCGTCCGTTTCGCTGTCGCCGATCCAGCCGCTCACTATCATGTACCCCTGCTTGCGTCCCCCTGGGCCTACATCACCTATCGCGGGAGTTAGGAACATGGACCAGGCGGAGGCGGGCATCGTCATGGACCGCATCGAGATCCTTGCGGGTTTCAGCGAGCAGCCCGGCCGCTTGACCCGCCGCTTCGCGTCAAGCGCGATGCGACAGGCGCACGAGGCCGTCAGAACCTGGGCGTGCGCGGCTGGAATGGATGTCCGCCAGGACAGCATTGGCAACCTCATTGCCCGTTACGAGGCGAATCGCGCGGGTGCGAAAACCCTGATTCTGGGTTCGCACCTCGACACGGTGCGAGACGCCGGCAAGTACGATGGCCCGCTCGGAATACTCGTCGCTCTGGCCTGCGTCGAGCGCCTGCATGCGAGAAAAGAATTTCTACCCTTCGCCATCGAGATCATCGCCTTTGCCGACGAAGAAGGCCTCCGCTACCACACGGCCTATCTCGGGAGCAAGGTTGTGGCAGGATGCTTCGATACGGGTTATCTTGCGCTGGAGGACGAGGAGGGGATCCCGATGGCCGAGGCCATCCGCGCATTTGGAGGCGATCCGGAAGCTCTCTTGTTCGAGAAAAGGAACGCGGGCGACCTGCTCGGTTACTGCGAAGTTCACATCGAGCAGGGCCCTGTGCTCGAGTCGCAGAACCTGCCGGTGGGCATCGTTTCTGCAATCGCGGGCCAGAGCCGTATCGCGGCAAACTTCGACGGTGAAGCCGGACACGCCGGTACTTTGCCCATGAACCGCCGCCGGGATGCGCTCTGCGCTGCCGCCGAGCTCATTCTGGCCGTGGAATCGCTGGCCAGAGACCGGACGGGACTCGTCGCGACTGTCGGACGGATCTCGGCAGAACCGGGGGCGACGAACGTCGTTCCCGGGCGGGCGTCCCTCAGCCTGGACGTCCGGCACCAGGAAGACCGGTTGCGCGAGGATGCCGTGCAGCGGTTGCGCCAGAAGGCCGAGGAAATCTGCTCGGCGCGACGGATCTCACTGGGCTGGCGCGTCCTGCAGGAGGACGGGACCGTGAGCTGCGCGCCGTCACTGGCCGGGAAGCTGGCGCAGGCAATCGAGGCCCTTGGCCACAGGGCATTCTACCTGCCTAGCGGCGCCGGGCATGACGCGGTTGCGCTGGCAAAACTGACCCAGGTTGGGATGCTGTTTGTTCGGTGCAAAGGGGGAATCAGTCACAATCCGGCCGAGTCCGTCATTCCGGAAGATGTGGCGCTCGCCATCGAGGCACTCGAACATTTCCTGACCCTCCTGGCGAGCGAAATATGAAGAAACCACAGATGAACACAGATGAACACCGATCTGTACTTGGTCATTTGCCAAATCTCTTTTGGGGTTGCGCCTATGCCCCACCAGGTTCATCCGTGTCCATCTGTGTTCATCTGTGGTTCCATTTTGTCACAAAGGTTGAATATGCTCCGGATCAAGGTGGGGTCGCTCGAATTCACCGCGCGCCGGGAAGAAGCGGCCGCGCCTCGGACCTGCAAAGCCTTCAGGGGACTACTCCCGTTACGGAACAAGATCATCCAGGCGCGCTGGAGCGGTGAAGCTGGATGGGTCCCGCTCGGAGGTCTTGACCTCGGGATAGGCCACGAAAACCATACAAGCCATCCTGCGCCCGGCGATATTCTGCTGTACCCCGGCGGAATCAGCGAGACAGAAATCCTCTTTCCCTACGGTCCCACACTGTTCGCAAGTAAAGCGGGCCAGCTGGCAGGAAATCACTTCTTGACGATCGTGGATGGCCGCGAGCACTTTCAGGAGCTGGGACGGCTCTTGCTATGGGAAGGGGCGCAGGACATCCTCTTCGAGAGCGCTTGAACGTACAGAATAGTCGGCAGTGGGCAGTTACTGCCTACTGCCGACTGCCCACTGCCTACTGCTTTACGATATGGGTGGGGGGCTGCCGGGAGATCTTGTGCAGGAGCTCCTCGCGGCGTTTCTCGTGGATCTGTTTCAGCTGTTCGAGGACGGCTTCCGTTTCCTCCGTTCTGCCCATGGCACGGTAGGTCATGGCCAGCCGGTAGTGAGAGTCGGCTTGGTTGGGATCCAGGCGAATGGCTTCTTTCAGCGCCGCAATGGCTTTTTCGTATTGCTTCTGTTGTGTGTAGATACTGCCCAGATCCAGATGCGCAATGCGCAAGTCAGGCTGCAGTTTCACGGCTTCCTCCAACAAGGGCAACGCTTCATCGAACCCATTCCGGCGAACGAAGATGTCGCCAAGATAGGCCTTGGACTGTGCGTGAGCCGGGTCGTTGGAGAGCTCCCGGCGAAAGGCCAGCTCGGCATCTTCAAATTTGAGCTGCTTCCAGTAGAGATATCCCAGGCCAAAATGGACGTTGGGTTGGCGCGGAGCGATTTCGGCAGCGGCCTGAAGTTCACGGATGGCCTCGGCCGTCCGGTCCAGCCCATCCAGCGCCTCTCCCATCAGCATATGGGCAGCCGCCGAGTGCGGCGCGTCGCGCTGCACCTTCTCGAAGACCTCCAGGACCTGGGGAAATTGGTTGCTCCAGAGATAACTTTCCGCCAGAACATAAGACAGCGCGGTATTCTCGGGCTGGGCACGCGCTACCTTTTGGAGCTGTACAGCCGCCTCGCGATACTGTCGCGCACCGTAGTAGCTCATGCCGAGCAGCGTTCTGGCTTGCACATTGCCGGGCTGCAATGCGACGGCCTTTCGCAGCGGCCCCGGAGCCAATGAAAGCTCTCCCAACTTGAAATAGGCCAATCCTAA
>QHZE01000279.1:0-4003 GCA_003225335.1 Acidobacteriota bacterium | reverse complement strand
AACACCACACCCAGGCTACTCCAGCCGCTCAGATCCTCGGGATGGCGAGCCACAAACTGTTGCCACGCCCGGACCGCTTCTGCCAGCTTCCCTTGAGCCTCCAGACCACGAGCTTCGCGTACGGCACGCTCGATCTCCGGGGATTGCCCCGAGAGCGAAAACACCGGGCCAATCCACAGGCCGAGGATGAATGCAACCCTCCAACGAATACGCTGCCTCACTGGCGCCTCTCTGCGTAGGGAGGATATCTCATCAGGGGGACAACCGGGATCAACCCCCAAAAAAGCGCGACCACGAATTCCACGAATTTCTTCGTGTAATTCGTGAAATTCGTGGCCTGTGCGATGGGACACGGATCTTCACGGATTCGACGGATTAAACACCGGGTCGACTTATCGGTGAAGATCCGTCAGACCCGTGTTAATCCGTGTCCTATAAGGCCATCAAAACACAAACTTCAAGCCGAACTGCAGCGTGCGCGGTTCGTAAGCGGAGTTGGCCGCACCAAACCGGGGATCGTTGAAGTCGGTCACCAAGTCGTGGAATTGGGTGTGGTTAAAGGCATTGAAGAACTCAGCTCGGAACTGGAACTGCGCGCCCTCCTTTCTTCCCGGGACCGGGATGCCGCTGAACACCTTGAAGAGCGAAAGATTCCAGTTGTTCCGCCCCGGACGGCGAACGATGTTTCGGCCGGCGCTGCCGAGGCTCAATGGCGCCGGAGCGCTGAAGGCCCCCGGATTGAACCACTGATCCGCCGTCTTCGCTCCGGTATTGGGATCTCCGACCAGGTTGGGACGGATGGTGATTCCCGTACCAGTCGGGTCCCCGGGAACCGTCACTGTCACCGGCACGCCGGTCTGGAAAGAGGTGACCCCCGAAAGCTGCCACCCTCCGAGGACGTTTTTCATCGCTCCCTGGCTGCTCTTGAAGAACGGCATGTCGTACACGTAGTTAAACGTCAACACATGCCGGCGGTCCAGGTTGCTGCTGGCCCGGTCGGAGCGCAGATCGTACGTGTTGGTAACCACGTCGAGATCGTTACTGGCAATGTCGATGCCGTGAGCCCAGGTATAAGCCGTTTGAAACGTCAAACCGTGGATATTCTCGGTCCGGAAGTTTACCTGCAGCGAGTTATAGTTGGAGTTTGTGGCCGGGTCGGTGACGCGAATGTCGCTGAAACCCAGAAAGGGGCGAATGCGGTTTCTGTCCAGGGCCCCGGCCACCACGTCGGCACGACGCGGGTCCGTCAGAAACGGCGTATTGAGCTGACGCCGGATCGGCTGATTGTAATTCTGGTTGCCAACGTATCCCACAGACAACACGGCTCGCGGCATGAGCTCATGCTGGATGCCCAGGCTCCACTGCTGGCTGACGGGAAGCTTGTATTCGCGATTGAGCCCGGTCATGCCCGCGGGGAAAATGGGCACCGCGGCCTTCTGACCGTTCTCGTAGAACAAACCGAAGCCGCCTCGCAGCACGGTCTTGGACTTCCCGGTCAGGTCGTAAGCAAACCCGACCCGGGGCCCAAACGTGTTGTAGTAGTTCTTGACGAGACCACGCGGAATGCTGTCTTTTCCGGCCAACCCCACACCATTCAAGTAGAAAGGAACATTGGACAACGGAAGACCTGAAACCGTACGGAACCCCGGACCGGTTGTGTCCAGACTCCCATCTGTGTTGAAGTGCGGCGCCTGATCCGGTTTGTACAGGTCGGGATAGAAATTGGACATGCGGTTGGAGAGTTCATAGGCATGGGGAATGGCTTCCCAGCGCAGCCCCAGGTTCAACGTCAGCCGGTTGCTGACCCGCCAACTGTCGGTGGCGTAACTCGATAAAGTAGTGGTGCGGTAGTAGCCGCGGTCCTGAATGGCCAGCTCCGTGTAGCTCTTGGCATAGCCAAGCAGGAAGTCGGCAAACGAATTCCCCGTGAAGGTCCCGTCAAAAGTGTAGTCCCCCTGGGTGTTGCCGAAGACATCCTGGTTCTTGCGGTAGCGCATCAGTTGAGCTCCGAACTTGAAGGAATGCTTGCCGCGAATCCAGGAAACGTCGTCGCGAACCTGTGTGTCATCGGCCGCGTTGTACCAGGGTTCGAAGGCCGGATCGTAAGCCACGTTGAGCGGGGCCTTGAAACGGACGGTAGGCAGCCGGTTCTGCGCGTTGGTGGGGAAGAACTCACCGACCTTGAGGTCGCCGGGCCTGGCGAAGATACCCGTCGGAGTCAAGATGATGCGATTGCCGTTGTAGTTCAGAGCCGCCTCGTTCAAAAGCGACGGGCTGATGGTGTAGGTCATCTTTAACACGCCGGCGCGCGAGGGATTGTTGAAGGTGGTGCCCAGCGTCTGATAGCTGCTCCCGCCCCAGAGGGTACTGGGCGTGTCGTAGAGGATCGACTCGTTGATGAAGTGGAACATGATCCCGATCTTCTCGCTCAGCTGGTGATCGACCCGGACGATCTCTTCACGCACATTGGTAGGCACCGACTTGGATCCCGAAAAAATGTTACCCGGCGCATTCGGCAGCGGCAGAGCCCCCGTCGCCAGGAAGGCTTTGGCATTGGGGTCGATCAGAGAGGCGGGAATCCGGTTGCCCGGGAAGGGCTGCCCCGGTGTGAGGCCACCGGCGAGGAATCGCGCTCGTGCTGCCGGGTCGTCCGTGTCCGGAACCTTGATGCCACCTACAGAACTAAAATCGCCGTCCCGCAGCGACTGTGGCACCGCATTGACGAAAATCGTGTTCCCCGCTCCGGAGCGGATGCGCCGCCATTCCTGATTGAAAAAGAAAAAGGTCTTCTGCTTGGAAATGGGGCCGCCGATGTTGTATCCGAAAGTGTTGTATTTCAGCGGCGGTTTGGCGCCGCCGGCTTTGTTGGTAAAGAAGGGAGTGGCATCCAACGCGTCGTTGCGCAGAAACTCCCAGGCCGTTCCATGGAAATCGTTAGACCCGGACTTGATTGCCATGACGGTGGTTCCGCCTGAGCCGATGCCAAAATCGGCGCCGTAGTTGCTGGTCATGATCTTGAACTCGGCAATGGCGTCCATCGACGGCATCACGGACATGTTGCCGCCGGCGCCACGGTCATAGATCTCACCGCCTCCGATGATGTAGACGTTGTGGTCTACGCGAAGCCCGTTAAAGCTGACGGTTCGATCGGACCCCACCGGGATGGGCAGGTTAAAGTCGGGTAAGTCGTGGGAGACACCTGTGGTGAGTGTGGTCAGGTTGAAGAGGTTGCGGCCGTTGACGGCAATCTGGGTGACCTGCGTTCCGGAAATCAAGTCGCTCACCTCGCCTGACTCGCTCTGCACTTTCACCGCCTCTTCGACAACGGTCAGGGTTTCTGTTATTTCCCCGAGCTGCATCTGGATGTCGACGCGCACCACGTCGTTCACGTTCAAAACGATTCCGGTGCGCTCATAGGCCTTGAATCCTGGCTGCTCGGCCTTTACTGAATAGCGCCCGATCAGCAGCTCGGGCGCGCTGTAGTTGCCGGTGTTGTTCGTCTGCACGATGCGGCTCACCGAGGTGGCCGTGTTCGTAATAGTGACCTTGACGTTGGGCATGGGTGCGCCCGAAGCGTCGGTAACCGTACCGACGATGGTGGCCTTTTCCTGAGCAAGGGCAGCGGGTGAGGCGAAACAACAAGCCAGAATGACCACCACAAACAGGGGAACAAGCCTGCGGCTTCTCATAACCATGAATGGCCTCCTTTGCCAGGGGATGTGGTGAGTTTGTAATGCGTCAATTTCCACCAAAACGCACATCCCCTTGTTTAATCCGGGTCTCAAAACCACATCCGGGAGGTGTAGCGCTTCCCCGGCCTCTTGAAGCAGGCCGACACCTGCGACGCGCGAATCACGGACTTTAATGATGTAGCGACCAGGGTCGACACCCACGGCGGATTGCCTCTTTGTACCCTAGCGGAATGCGGCTCATTATACGTTTTGCTATTCAAAACGCAAAGGAGGCTGCAATTAAGTCAAGCAGCGCAGCTCTAACTCTAAGG
>QHZE01000722.1 GCA_003225335.1 Acidobacteriota bacterium | reverse complement strand
CGCTGACGCCCAGCCCGCCGATGATCTTGCCTTCCTTGTACAGCGGCACGCCGCCGCCGAAGAAGATCAGGCCGCCTACGATCTGGTCATCGCCTCCCCCTTGCCCTCCGGGAGGGGCCAGGAACTTCGGATCGAACAGGTTCGATTGGCCCAGGCTCCAAAGGGAATGTCCCGGCTGGGTGAAGGTGTAGAGCCTCGCAGTGGAGAGCGCCAGGCTGTCGAGGCTGAAGGCATTCGCGGTATACGCCTTGGACTTGGCGATGGCCTGGCTGCCCGGCCACACCTGAGTGGGATCGTCCTTGGAAGCCGCAAAGGCGCAGACTTCGCCATTGCGGTTGACCACGGCCGCCCACATGCGTTCCCCGTTGAACAGGCCGCCGATGGAAGGGCCTGCGACGGCGATGAGCTTCGCCTTCAGGGTCCCTGCGTCAGGCAGGCCCTGACAGTTGGCCCCAATGGCGGGAGCCGCCGATGGGGATGCTACCAGTATAAGCAACGCAATAGAAAGAGCGATTCCCTTCGTCATGGATGTTCCTCCTTTGGGGTTCGGATTTCCATTCTGCACTTGGGGGGGAAGAGTTATATAGCAGACCCCCGCCCTTTGTGTCCATTCCTGTTCGCTCTCTCGCCGGATTCGCCGCAGGGCCGGCCAGAAGTTCATCAATCCGAATGCGGCCAGCGGGTGTTCGATAACGACAGACGGCCGCCCGATCCTCCTGATAGGGATATTGATCAAGCCCCCGAACATGATCGAAACCACGAGAATCAAGGTTGTTTGGGGCTCCAGTCGCAGTTTCATAAATTCCCCTTGATCGACAAGGGCGGGAGGTAGGATTCCTGTCAATTTCTGAGGAGAGGGCCAGCCCAATTGAGCAAACCGACCGATCTCGTCCAAGGCACTCTCGACTTGCTAATCCTTGCTCGTCGCATCCGGCAAGTCTCGCGAAATGTCCTGCAGGTTAACCAGGGCGCCCTATACCCCGCGCTCCACCGTCTGGAGCAGCAAGGCTGGATCAAGGCGGTATGGGGCGAATCGGAGAACAACCGGCGCGCGAAATACTATTCGCTGACAAAAGACGGAAAGAAATACCTGAAACAGGAACAAGCCAATTGGGACCGCCTCTCGGCGGCCATTGGGCTGGTCCTCAAGAATGCCTGAAGGATGGAGGAAGCGCCATGCGTTGGCTCCGCAAATCCCCTCTTCGTCTCCGGTCACTGTTCCGCGGTGGTGCGGTCGATCAAGAACTCACCGAGGAGATGCGCTTTCATTTGGAGCGGCAGATTGCGGAGAACCTGGCTGCCGGGATGTCACCGCAGGAAGCGCGCCGCGCTGCCCGATTGGAGTTCGGGGGCGTGGAGCAGGTCAAGGAGGGGTGCCGCGACACGCGCCGGGTGTGTTGCTGCTGCTGGTAACGGCGGGGCTGGTTCTCCTGATCGCTTGTGCCAACCTCGCCCACCTGTTGCTGGCGCGCGCCACCATCCGCGGTCACGAAATCGCGGTACGGCTGGCCATCGGAGCGTCGCGCGGCCGCCTCATCCGGCAGTTGATGACCGAAAGCCTCCTGCTTGCGGCAGCCGGCGCGGCACTGGGACTGCTCTTGTCCGGCACGCTGAGCCGGTTCCTGGTGGCGATGCTCGGCACAGAAGGGAACCCGCTGTTCCTGGATCTGGACCCGGATCCGCGCATGCTCACCTTTACCGCGGGTCTGGCGAGTCTGACTTGTCTTCTGTTCGGCTTGATGCCGGCGTTGCGGGCGACTCGCATTTCCCCGGGAGACGCCATGAAGACGAGCAGCCGCAGCCTTACCGCGAGCCGCGAACTTTTTGGCTTGCGGCAGGCGTTGGTCGTATCCCAGGTCGCGCTCTCTCTCGTTCTCCTGGTCGGAGCGCTCCTGTTTTCCGGCAGCCTGCGGAATCTGCTCGCCGTGGACGCCGGTTTCCAGCAAAACGGGGTCCTGATCGCCGAAGTGGATTTTCCCCGATTCAAGATTCCTTCCGAACGCCGCGGCGGGTTCAAAAGAGATTTGCTTGAAAGGATTCGGGCACTTCCGAATGTCTACTCGGCAGCGGAGGTGGGTATCGTACCGCTGAGCGGAGGCGGCATCGACAACAACGTGTGGATTGACGGGTCGGATCCGACCCGAAAGCTCGAACCGAACTTTAATTGGATCAGCGGAGGGTACCTCAAAACGATGGCAATGATCCTCCTGGCGGGCCGGGATTTCGACGACCGCGACACACCCACTTCTCCGAGGGTCGCGATTGTAAACCAGTCGTTCGCCGGCCGGCTCGGGCTAGGTACAAACCCGGTTGGAAAGAGATTTCGGAGAGAGGCGACCCCTTCGGAACCGGAACTGGTCTTTGAGATCGTCGGCTTGATCCGGGGCACGAAATACTACAACCTGCGCGAAGAATTCCGGCCGATAGCCTTTCTCTCC
>QHZE01000719.1 GCA_003225335.1 Acidobacteriota bacterium | reverse complement strand
AAGGAAAGTTCGTCTGCGAAAGCCAGTTCCTAGATTTGAACTCCCCTCCTCGACTGAGGAGGGGAGTGCCAAACTGTAAACCATTTAGTTCAAGGAAATTTTTATGCGGCGACTGATCGTTATTTTCCTTTCGATTTTAATCGCATTATTGGCTCTTGAGTTTCAAGCTCAAACTCCGCAGACTCCGCGGCCTCCGCAGACGCAGGCTCCACCGGCTCAGACTCCGAAGCCTCCGCCGACTCCGCCGCCGGCTCAGACTCCGCGGCCTCCACAGACACAGACTCCGCCGCCGGCTCAGACTCCGCCGACTCCGCCTCCGCCGGCGGCTGCCAAACCTCCCGCACCCGAACCGCTACAACTGGCGGAGGATTGGATGGCCCGCCTGAATAACCTCTCCAACTGGTACCTAACCTTTGAAGGAAAGGAAATGGGGCGCGAGGATCTTGTTAATAAGATGATGGAGCTGTACGCGCCCGACGTCGTTGCGGAAGTACCGCCGCATGACGACGAACAGATTGGACCGGTTATTCTTCGCGGCAAAGCGAATGTTCAGAAGTGGGTCGATAAGATTTCCAGAACGCAAGTCAAGCTTCTCTACATCCAAAGACGCCAGACAAAGAAGCAATTCGAAGGAACGAAGCTGATCTATTCCACGCCGCTGCTGTGGGGCGGAGTGGGTATTTCCTTCGAGATCATCGCTGCCTGGTCCCGCCGTGAGGATCGTCGAAAGTTTACAGGGCCGGGCTCGGTGTTTTTGCAATATAACGCCGATGGAAAGATCGACCGTCTTCGTCTTTACGTGGGCGAGATCTCGGAAGTCACCGCGCTCTAGGGTCCACAGGGATGGACCTTCGTGCGTTCATTCGCGGGTTTCACGGGTGGAAGATCGTGGGAGCCGTGTTCGCGCTCTTGGTCCAGAGACGCTGGTATGTGCGTAAATACTCGGCCGGCCTGCGCAGCGGATGGCTCATGCGATAAAGATCGCCGAAGAAGTCAAACAAGAACTGTTCCGACAAGGCGTTCCAGAGCCGGGCGCGGCCGAAGCTGAGCGCGATGGGCCCGAGCTCTCCCTTCAGGACCGCCAGGAGATCGGTCGCCCAGCACTCGATCCCCGCCAGGTAAGTCTGCTCCGGATTCGCCGTACCTTGATGACTGGGCACGAACGCGCACGCCGAAGACACGTATTCATAAACACGTCGCTCACCCGCACGGCTGTCACGCAGTGCCACCGCGAATGTGGGGATGCGGCCTTTAGCCTGTTCATCCAGGAGCGAATGCAGGCCCCTGAAGATTGTCCCACCTACCAACGATCCCGCAAACTCTTGCAGCCCCTGTTCAAGTATCGCGTATTCGGCGCTCTCCATTGCGGTGCGGCCGGTGGCGGGTGCGTATTCGAGGATATCGGTTGCCTCATCCTTGCCGTTGGAACCGCG
The DNA here is from genome assembly GCA_003225335.1 of Acidobacteriota bacterium. Classification (GTDB taxonomy): domain Bacteria; phylum Acidobacteriota; class UBA6911; order UBA6911; family UBA6911; genus Gp18-AA60. The sequence continues at coordinate 859 of QHZE01000719.1, read as the reverse complement.
CGGCGGCCAGGTCTCCGGCGGCGCTGTAGTGAGAAAGGGTGTGTCGTCGAAAACCCTTTTCAGACGGTGGCCCTCCATCAAGAACGTTTGACCGGGACGCGTTGCATGAAACTGTTCCTTCGGGTAAAGCCGGGACATCATCTGGCAGACGGCCGCGTTGTCGACGCAGAAGACGCGATGATTCAGCCAGGTTCTCCCGCCGTAGAAGGTGAATCCGCCGGCGCACATCAGTGTCGCCGCAGGTGTTCCCCAGACGCCAATGATGAGTTTGCGATCGACGCCCATTTTGATGAAGCACTCTTGCGTGGCGCCCTTGCGCTGGTCGACAAAATCGCTCATGTGACTCCAATCGAGCGTGTTGTTAGTCCAGCCAAGGACGACAGGCCGGGAATCCTTGGCGCGCGCCCACTTGAGGTGCTGCTCGGTGAGGGTGATATCAACCATCGAGAAGAAGTTTCCTGAACCGCCGACGTCACGAACAAAGAAGGGAAGCGTGTCCCATTCATCACCGTTACTAATCGAGGTATGCGCACCGCAAAATGGAGTGAACTCGAGGTCGCCAAACCGAACGCTTTTACCAGGTACGAGTGGATGCACTGTGAAGCCCATCTCTCTCAGGATCTGTTGCGCGGCCGTCGAGGAGCGCGCGGAAAGGAAGATGGGGATGGTGCGCTCAAGCCGGGCGAGCGAAGGAATGTCGAAGTGATCGTCGTGCTCGTGGGTCAGGACAACACCATCGACCTTGGGAAAGTGTTCGAAACTAAATACACGTGGCGGGTACACGCGATACTCGAGTGCATGGGCCTGACCAAACTCCTCGCATAACAATGGGTCCACCAGAAAACAGGAACTCTTCGAC
>QHZE01000718.1 GCA_003225335.1 Acidobacteriota bacterium | reverse complement strand
TGGGTCTCCATCGGTCCACGCGAAGACTACGCCAAGCTCAAGCGCTCGCCCGTGATGAACGCCGTCGATGAGCAACCCGTCTGGTCAGTCATCTGTTTTGTTGTGCCGGCCAAGTACCGCGGCCAGGGTGTGGCGCGAGCACTCCTCAAAGGAGCCGTTGCGTACGCCAGAAAACAAGGCGCTACGCTGGTCGAGGCCTATCCGGTCGACAAACCTGCTCGTTCCAAAGACGAGTACATGTGGTTCGGGGCGAAGTCCATGTTCGACAAAGCAGGCTTTAAGGAAGTGGCGCGTCGCAAGCCCCAGCGACCTATCGTCCGCATCAAACCTGCCTGATGGGCGTAGTTGAATTTGTTCGCCATGAAACCAAACGTGACCACTACTTCGTTGCGCCAACGCGGGTCTGAAGGGCGCAGCTCCGTTGGGACATTCGTCGAAAACCTGTTCAATCTCGCAAAATGTGGCAGGTGTAGCCGCCCGGATTTTTGGCGAGATACTTTTGGTGGTAGTCTTCCGCCGAGTAGAATTTCGAGGCGGCCGTGATCTCCGTTGTGATCGGGCGGCTGAACTTGCCGGACTTGTCCCATTTTGCCTTCACACTTTCCGCAGTCTTCTTCTGCGCTTCGCTGGTGTAGAAAATCGCCGAGCGATACTGCGTGCCCACGTCGTTGTGCTGCCGGTTCAACGTCGTGGGATCGTGCATCCGAAAGAAATAATCCAGCAGCGACTCGTAACTCAGCCGGGCGGAATCGAATTCCACTTGAATCGCCTCGGCATGGCCAGTGCCTCCGGTGCAGACATCCTCGTAAGTTGGATTCGCGGTCGTGCCGCCCGTGTAACCAACCGTCGTTTTGATGACACCGGGGATCTTGCGAATGATTTCCTCCATGCCCCAAAAGCAACCGCCGGCCAGGACGGCCGTTTCGTGCAGCGGAGCTTTGATCAGACCCGCTTTCACGAAAGGTTCGAGATACCGGCCATATCCGGCCTGGTCCATTTCTTCCACGGGAATGAATTTCAGGGATGCTGAGTTGATGCAGT